>NZ_JBEOSV010000067.1:0-48588 GCF_040303245.1 Kitasatospora sp. NPDC096077
GCCTCGTACTGGACGTACTTGGGCGATTCGGGCGTGCGTCCAGGCGGGATGCCCGGCGTCGCGCGCCCGGCAAGATCGGCCGGACAGGGCCTAGCGGGCAGGGCGGTCAGTACAGCCCGTTCAGCTCCCCGAAGCCGAGCGCCCCGTCGAGCTCCGTCAGCGTCCCGGCGCCGAGCAGCTCGACGGCGGCCCGGTGGGCGGCCGTGTACGCGGCCTGGGCGAGGCCGGTGCCGACGCTGACCCGTCGCACCCCTGCGGCGGCCAGTTCGGCGACGGTCGGCCCGCCCGCCCCGGCCATCGCGTTCACCGGCAGCGGGGAGCGCCGGCACAGCTCGGCCAGGGCGTCGAGGTCCAGCAGCCCGGGGACGAACAGCCCGTCGGCACCCGCCCCGGCGTAGGCCTCGGCGCGTGCCAGCACGTCGTCGAGGCCGCCCAGCCCGAACAGGAACACGTCGGTGCGGGCGTTCACCAGCAGCTCGGGCAGTCCGGCCGCGGCCGCCGCGGTACGGGCCGCGCGCAGCCGCTCGGCCTGCTCGGCCACCGGGAACAGCGGTCCGCCGACGGCCGTCGAGTCCTCCAGGTTGACCCCGGCCACGCCGGCGCCGACCAGCTCGGTGACGGTCGCGGCCACGTCGGCGGGCAGCGGGCCGTACCCGCCCTCCGCGTCCACGGTGACCGGCAGGTCCACCGCCGCGACGACCCGGCGGGCCGCCGCGACCGCCGCCGCCCGGTCCATCCGCTGGCCGTCGCCGTGCCCGAGCGACCAGGAGACGCCGCCGCTGGTGGTGGCGATCGCCCGGGCGCCGGCCGAGGCGATCACCGCGGCGCTGCCCGCGTCCCAGGCGTTGGGCAGGACGAGCACGCCCTCCGCGACGAGCTCGCGCAGCCGCAGTGCCCGCTCACGGGCCTCGGGGGTGGTGGACATGACGGGTCACCGGCTTTCGTACGGATCGGTGGGGACACGGGCATCCTGCGCCCCGGCGGGGGTCGCCCGCGAGTGTTTAAGCTGGGGCCGAATCTTCCGAAGGGGGCCCACGGGTGCGGACGGAACTGCACTTCTCGGCGCGGGACTTGGCACTGACCAGGTTCGCCGTCAGCCCGATGCAGGAGGTGGTGACCAGCCTGCGCGCCCTCGCCCGGTCCCCCGTCCCGGCGCTGCACCGCCGCTGGGCCGACCAGGTCCGCGGCCGGTTGGCCGCCGCCGGGCTGGACCGGGGCCGGCTGGCCGCGATGGTCCCGCCCGACGGGCACCTGCCCGACTTCCTCAACCCCGCCCCGGCCGGCTTCTCCCCCACGCTCGCCGAGGAGCTGGCCGCGATCACCGCGACCGGCCCCGAGCAGGTCCGGGCCGACCTCGACGTCCTGGCCGCCGAGGCGGGCGGTCGGCTGCCGGCCGCGCTGGCGCCGCTGCACCGCGACCCGGTGGGCCAGCTGCCCCGGCTGGCCGCCGAGATCACGGCCTACTGGGAGCTGGCGCTCGCCCCGTACTGGGCCCGGATCCGGGCCCTGCTGGCCGCGGACGTCTTCCACCGCTCCCGGCAGGCCGCCGAGCACGGCACCGCACGGATGCTGGACGACCTGCACGGGACGGTCCGCTGGGACGGCACCGCGCTGCGGCTGGAGCAGCGGCACTGCGCCGTCGCCCGGCTGACCGCCGGGTCCGGGCTGCTGCTCCTGCCCTCGGTCTTCGCCTGGCCTCGGGTGCTCACCCGGGTACTGCCGCCGGACCCGCCGCAGCTGGTCTACCCGGCGCGCGGCGCGGCCGCGCTCTGGGAGGAGCGCCCGGGCTCGGCGGCGCGCACCGACGCGCTGGCCGCCGTCCTCGGCCGGTCCCGGGCCCGGCTGCTGGCCGAGCTCGACTCCCCGGCCTCGACCACCGAGCTGGCCCGCCGGACCGGACTGTCCCCGGCCGCCGTCTCCCAGCACCTCACCGCCCTGCGCACGGCGGGCCTGACCAGCGCCCACCGAGCCGGGCACGCCGTGCTCTCCGCCCGCACCGCGGTGGGCGACTCCCTGTTCGATCCGGACGGCCGTACGTTCGACCGGGTGACGGCCGCCGGGCCCCCCGCGCCGTGACCCGCCGGTGCGAATGGCCCCGCACGGCACACCCGGACACACCCCCTCCTCATATGATCGGAGCGACATGCGCCATGCTTGGTGATGCAGAACACTGAACGGAACTTGCGCCGGACGGCCCACCCGCCGGACGGCCGAGAAGGAGGAAGCACGTGGACGACGTTCTGCGGCGCGCCGCACTCTTCGCGGCACTCGACGACGAACAGGCCGGCGAGCTGCGCGCTTCCATGACCGAGGTCACCCTCGCCCGTGGTGAGTCGCTGTTCCACGAGGGCGACCCGGGCGACCGGCTGTACGTCGTCGCCGAGGGCAAGGTCAAGCTGCACCGCGCCTCGCCGGACGGCCGCGAGAACATGCTGGCCGTGCTCGGCCCCAGCGAGATGATCGGCGAGCTGTCGCTCTTCGACCCGGGCCCGCGCACCGCCACCGCCAGCGCGCTGACCGAGGTCAAGCTGCTCGGCCTCGGCCACGGCGACCTGCAGCCCTGGCTGCACGCCCGCCCCGAGGTCTCCATCGCGCTGCTGCGGGCCATCGCCCGCCGACTGCGCCGGACCAACGACGTGATGTCCGACCTGGTCTTCTCCGACGTGCCCGGCCGCGTCGCCAAGGCCCTGCTGGACCTCTCCCGCCGCTTCGGCGTGCAGTCCGAGGAGGGCATCCACGTCGCCCACGACCTCACCCAGGAGGAGCTGGCCCAGCTGGTCGGCGCCTCCCGCGAGACGGTCAACAAGGCGCTCGCCGACTTCGCCGGCCGCGGCTGGCTGAAGCTGGAGGCGCGCGCGGTGGTCCTGCTGGACGTCGAGCGACTGTCCCGCCGCTCCCGCTGACACCCGCGGTCCGTACGCCGGAGGGCCCGTCGCGATCACCGCGACGGGCCCTCCGGCGTACGTGCGCGCGTGGGTCAGTCCTGCTCCGGGATCAGCCCGTGCTCCGCCAGGTACTCCAGCTGGGCCCGCACCGAGAGTTCGGCGGCCGGCCAGAGCGCCCGGTCCACGTCCGCGTAGACCCGGGCCACCACGTCGGCGGCGGTCCGACAGCCCGCCTCGACCGCGGTCTCCACCTGGGCGAGCCGGGTGGCCCGGTGGGCCAGGTAGTAGTCGACGGCGCCGAGCGCGTCCGCGAGCACCGGGCCGTGACCGGGCAGCACCGTCCGCACACCGTGCGCGGAGGCCATCGTGTGCAGGTGACGCAGCGAGTCCAGGTAGTCGCCGAGCCGGCCGTCGGGGTGGGCGACCATCGTGGTGCCGCGGCCGAGCACGGTGTCCCCGGTGAGGATCGCGCCGTCGTCCGGCAGGTGGAAGGTCAGCGAGTCCGAGGTGTGGCCGGGGGTGGCGACCACCCGCAGGTCGAGGCCGCCGACGTCCAGCCGCTGACCGCCCACCAGTCCCTCGGCACCCAGCCGGTGCGCCGGGTCCAGCGCGCGCACCTCGCTGCCGGTCAGCTCGGCGAACCGGGCCGCGCCCTCGGAGTGGTCGGCGTGGCCGTGGGTCAGCAGGGTGAGCGCGATCCGCTGGCCGCGTTCCTCGGCGAGCTCGACCACCCGGCGCAGGTGGCCCTCGTGCAGCGGTCCCGGGTCGATCACCACCGCGAGGTCGGAGCCGGGCTCGGCGAGCAGCCAGGTGTTGGTGCCGTCCAGCGTCATCGGGGACGGGTTGGGCGCCAGCACGCACAGCGCCCGGGGGGTGGCCTCGCCGCCGACCGCGGCGGCGGGGTCGCCGGGCAGGAATCCGCTCATGTGCCCACCTCGATGGTTCGCTCGTCGCGCCGCCTCATCGGCCGCCCTCGCCTTCGCGGCGCAGGGTCCGCGGCGGCAGGGCCCGGACGAGGGCGCGCTGGGCGACCTCGACGAACGGGACCGGGCCGTCGCAGGCCGCGGTACGGGGGATCAGTCGGCGGGCGGGCAGCTCGGGGGCCGTCCGGCGAGCCACGTCGTCGTGGGTCATCGGGGGTCGGTCCTTTCTGGTCCGGGCGGTGTCGCGTCTTCGGTGCGGTGTCGCGTCGTCGCGGGGTGGGTCTTCGGGGCGGGGTGGGTCTTCGGTGCGGTGTCGCGTCGTCGTCGCGGGGTGGGCGTCTTCGATGCGGTCAGGATTCCTCGGCGGGGAACTCCCCGTCGATGGTCAGTTCGTCGTACCCGGGCCAGCGGACGGTCATCCGGTCGCCGCGGACCTCGGCCCGGCCCAGCACCGGCTCCAGCACCCGGTCGGCGGCCGCGGCCAGCGCCTCGGCGGCGTTCCGGGCCGGCGCCAGTTCACGCAGCACCGTCACGGTCGGCGGCAGCATGCCGAACCGGCCCTCCCGGTGCCCCCGGACCGCCTCGGCGGGGGTCAGCCAGGCGACCCGGTCGGCCTCGCCGACCTCCAGCGCCGCGCGCTGACCGGCGGGCAGCGCCGCGACGAAGAACCAGGTGTCGTAGCGCCGTTCCTCGAACTCGGGGGTGATCCAGCGGGCCCACCCGCCCAGCAGGTCGCTGCGCAGCACCAGGCCGTGGTCCCGCAGGAACTCGGCGAAGGACAGCTCGTGCGCCTCCAGCGCGGCCCGCTCGGCGGACCAGTCGCGCGGCGCGGCGACGCTGTCCGCGTCCGGGCCGGCCAGCAGCACGCCGGCCTCCTCGAAGGTCTCGCGCACGGCGGCGCAGACCACCGCCCGCGCGGTCCGGACGTCCACCCCGAGCCGGTGCGCCCACTCCTCGGGCCGGGGCCCGGCCCAGCCCGGTTCGACCTCGGCGTCCCGCGGGTCCACCCCGCCGCCCGGGTAGGCGTACATCCCGGCCGCGAAGGCCATCGAGGTACGGCGGCGCAGCAGATAGGCCTCCGGCCCGTCGGCGCCGTCGCGCAGCAGCACGACCGTCGCGGCGGGCCTGGGCGTCACCGGGGTGAGCAGGCCGGAGTCGACCGCCCGGATCCGGGCGGGCCAGCCGGGCGGCATCGGGAGCGTCGTTGCTCGATGGTCCATGCCCGGATGCTAAGCGCACGAAGGCGGGGTTGGACAGGCCCAACCCCGCCTTCGCGATCACACCGGGGGCCGACCGGGCCCGGGAGCCGATCAGGCCTGGCGACCGACCGTGGCCGGACGCCGGCCACGGTCTGGCGCCGATCGCGGTCAGGCGCTCTTGACGCGCACCTGGAGCTCGACCTCGACCGGGGCGTCCAGCGGCAGCACCGCGACGCCGACCGCGCTGCGGGCGTGCACACCGGCCTCGCCCAGCACCGCGCCGAGCAGCTCGCTGGCGCCGTTGATCACGGCCGGCTGACCGGTGAAGTCGGGGGCGGAGGCGACGAAACCGACGACCTTCACGACCTGCTCGATCCGGTCCAGGTCGCCGATCACCGACTTGACGGCGGCCAGGGCGTTCAGCGCGCAGCGCTGGGCGAGTTCCTTGGCCTCCTCCGGGGAGACCTCGGCGCCGACCTTGCCGGTGTTCAGCAGTTTGCCGTCGACGACCGGCAGCTGGCCGGAGGTGAAGACGAACTCACCGGACCGCACGGCCGGCACGTACGCGGCGACCGGAGCGGCCACCGGCGGCAGGCTCAGGCCCAGCTCGGCGAGCTTGGACTCGACCCGGCTCATGCGTTCTTCTCCCGCTTGAAGTAGGCCACCAGCTGCTCCGGGTTCGGGCCGGGCACGACCTGGACCAGCTCCCAGCCGTCCTCGCCGAAGTTGTCCAGGATCTGCTTCGTGGCGTGCACGAGCAGGGGCGCCGTCATGTATTCCCACTTGGTCATGGCCAGACTCTAGACGAGCCGTCCCGGCGATCGCCGCCGCCAGCCGACCGGCGTGTGAGGTGGGCCACAAAGGGGGCATGATTCGGTCCCGGCGCCCCAGGTGCTCCGGGCATCCGGAGCGCTCCCTGGTTACCCTCGCGAGAGGGCACCCTCATGAACGGGCACCCTCGTGGAGTGGAGGGGCGCCTCGTGGGAGGGGACGCCCGCAGGGACGGAGACGGACGGAGACGCAGCGTGGCACGCACCCCCGGCCAGGCGGCCCGGCGCGACCCCGACTGGGAGGGGGTCCGGCTGCACGTGGTCAGCGGCAAGGGCGGCACCGGGAAGACCACACTGGCCGCCGCGCTGGCGCTGGCGCTGGCCGCCGAGGGCGGCCGGGTGCTGCTGATCGAGGTCGAGGGGCGGCAGGGCATCGCCGAACTGTTCGGGATCGCCGCACTCCCGTACGAGGAGCGCCGGATCGCCTCGGTCTCCCGCCCGCAGCTGGGGCTGCCGGCCGGGGAGGGCGGGCCCGGCGAGGTCCTGGCGCTGGCGATCGACACCGAGCAGGCGCTGCTCGAGTACCTGGAGATGTTCTACAAGCTGGGCCGGGCCGGCAAGGCGCTGCAGAAGGTCGGCTTCATCGACTTCGCGACCACCGTCGCCCCCGGCGTGCGGGACGTGCTGCTCACCGGCAAGGCCTGCGAGGCGGCCCGCCGCAAGGGCCCGGACGGGCACCGCCGGTACGACGCGGTGGTCATGGACGCCCCGCCGACCGGGCGGATCACCCGGTTCCTGAACGTCAACTCCGAGGTCGCCGGGCTGGCCCGGATCGGCCCGATACACACCCAGGCGCAGGCCGTGATGCGGGTGCTGCGGTCCCCGGAGACGGCCGTGCACCTGGTCACCCTGCTGGAGGAGATGCCGGTGCAGGAGACGGTCGACGGCATCGCGGAGCTGCGCGAGGCGAAGCTCCCGGTGGGCGGGGTGATGGTCAACATGGTCCGCCCGCCGGTGCTGGACGCCGCGGCGGTGGCCGCGGTGGACGGGGACCACCGCGAGGAGGTGGCGCTGGCCCTCGGCGAGGCCGGGCTGGGCGGCCGCTCGCGCAGGGCGGAGACGGTCCGGGCGGCGGTGGAGCCGCTGCTCGACCCGCTGCTGGAACAGGCCAGGGAGCACGCCGAACGGGTCGAGCTGGAGCGCGAACAACGCTCCGACCTCCAGCAGTTGAGGCTCCCGACGTACGAACTTCCGCTGCTGGGCGAGGGCGTGGACCTCGGCGGGCTGTACCGGCTGGCGGGCGAACTGAAACGGCAGGGGGCGGCGTGACTCCGACGGACAACGGTGTTCGGGGGACCGGCAGTCGGCTCGCGGTGGACGGGCTGATCGACGACCCGAAGACCAGGATCATCGTCTGCTGCGGCTCCGGCGGCGTCGGCAAGACCACCACCGCCGCGGCGATCGGCCTGCGGGCCGCCGAGCGCGGCCGCAAGGTCGTGGTGCTGACCATCGACCCGGCCCGGCGGCTGGCCCAGTCGATGGGCCTGACCGAGCTGGACAACACCCCCCGGGTGGTCAAGGGCGCCACCGGGGACGGCGAGCTCCACGCCATGATGCTCGACATGAAGCGGACCTTCGACGAGGTCGTGCTGGCCCACGCCGAGCCCGAACGGGCCAAGGCGATCATGGCGAACCCGTTCTACCAGTCCCTGTCGGCCGGCTTCGCGGGCACGCAGGAGTACATGGCGATGGAGAAGCTCGGGCAGCTGCGCGCCGCCGAGGAGTGGGACCTCATCGTCGTGGACACCCCGCCGTCCCGCTCCGCACTGGACTTCCTGGACGCCCCCAACCGGCTCGGGTCCTTCCTGGACGGCCGGGTGATCCGGATCCTGACCGCGCCGGCCAAGGTCGGCGGCCGCAGCGCGATGCGCTTCCTCAACGCCGGGATGGGCCTGCTCACCGGCACCCTGGGCAAGATCTTCGGCGCCCAGCTGCTCACCGACGTGCAGACCTTCGTCAGCGCGATGGACTCGATGTTCGGCGGCTTCCGCGAGCGCGCCGACCGCACCTACCAGCTGCTGAAGGCACCGGGCACGGCGTTCCTGGTGGTGGCGGCGCCGGAGCGGGACGCGCTGCGCGAGGCGGCGTACTTCGTGGACCGGCTCGCCGCGGACCGGATGCCGCTGGCCGGGCTGGTGCTCAACCGGGTGCACAGCACGGGCGCACCGCAGCTCACGGCGGAGCGGGCGCTGGCGGCCGCCGAGGCCCTGGAGGAGAACGGCTCGGAGCACGCCTCGCCCGAGGCGGAACTGCTCGCGGCCGGGCTGCTGCGGCTGCACGCCGAGCGGATGCAGATCATGGGGCGCGAGCGGCGCACCCGGGACCGCTTCGTCTCGGTGTACCCGGACGTGCCGATCGTGGAGGTGGCGGCGCTGCCGGGCGACGTGCACGACCTGGACGGGCTGCGGGCGATCGGGGCCCGGCTCAGCGGCACGGCGTAGTCACGGAGGGGCCGGCTCGGCGACACGGCACAGTCACGGAGGGCCCGGGCAGCGGTCCCGGGTGGCTCTCCGTACCGGACGGGGTGGGGCCCGGTCCGCAGGCGGGGTGGGGCTGTCGCGGCCGCTCGTGGGGTGCGGCCGGGCTCAGCCCGCCTGGGCGTAGTCCGTCAGTATCACGCCGGTCGCGAGGGACTCCTCGTACTCGGTGCGGGCCGTCTCCAGCAGCCTGCGCCACGAGATGACCGTCGGACGGCGGCGCAGCAGCGCCCGGCGCTCGCGCTCCGTCATCCCACCCCAGACACCGAACTCCACCCGGTTGTCCAGCGCGTCCGCGAGGCACTCCGTACGGACGGGGCAGCCACTGCACACCGCCTTCGCCCGGTTCTGTGCCGCCCCCTGGACGAACAGTTCGTCCGGATCACTCGTGCGGCAGGCGGCCTGCGCACTCCAGTCGTCAACCCAGCCCATCCCGGCGCCGTCCTCTCCCGATGATTCGAGGCTCCCCCACGGCGGCAACGACATATTCACCGTTGCCAGTTGAGGACGTTACGGAAGAAGGAGAGCTTGCAACAGCCCCTTCGGGCTCAATCTCGAATGACCCAATCGGACTATGGGTATCGGTCATCTCACTCGTTGGAGTGATCGCAGGTCGCAGCCCTTGCCACTCGCGAGGCCCCCACTCTCGCCGCAGGAGCCGTCACGGAGCGCGACCATTCACTCGAACACGGCAGGCCCCAGCTGCCTCAAAATCCGCACAAAGGACGGCAATTCGGGCAAGTCTCCCCACTCACAAGAGTGAATGATGTTGACGCACCGAAGCTGTCGCAAGCTTGTGACAAGCCTAGGCGAACACCTGCCCCGATGTGCGGGAATCGGGGACGTAGGGTTCTCCCCATGGCACCGAAGCGCCCCCAGGCATCCCCGCCCCCAGGCAACCCCGGAGCTCCGCGCCGCAAGAGCAGCGGATCACCGATCGACCACGTCAGCAACGGCGTGAAGTTCCTGGGCGTCAGCGTGCTCTCCGGAGTCCTGCTGGCAGGCCTCGCCCTGCCCGCCGTCGGCGCCATGGGCCTGACCGCCAAGGACACGGCGGAGAGCTTCCAGAACATCCCCGACGACTTCAAGACCCCGCCGCTCACCCAGGCGACGCAGATCTTCGACGCCAAGGGCGGACTGATCGCGAAGGTCTACGAGCGCGACCGCACCGTCCTCACCGCCGACCAGATGTCGCCCTTCATGCGGCACGCCCAGGTCGACATCGAGGACGCCCGCTTCTACGAGCACGGCGCCGTCGACCTCAAGGGCATCCTGCGCGCGGTCGGCAAGAACGCGGAGAGCGGCACCGCCTCCCAGGGCGCCTCCACGCTGACCCAGCAGTACGTGAAGAACGTCAACGTGGAGAAGGCCGGCGACGACCAGGCCGCCGTCCTGGAGGCCCAGCGCAAGACCCTGGGCCGCAAGATCCAGGAGCTCAAGGTCGCCATCAAGCTGGAGGAGGACCTGACCAAGGATCAGATCCTCACCAACTACCTCAACATCACCTTCTACGGCCACCAGGCCTACGGGGTCGAGGCCGCGTCCCAGCGCTACTTCAGCAAGAGCAACAAGGACCTGACCGTCGCCGAGGCCGCCACCCTGGCCGGCGTGGTCCAGAACCCGTCCCAGTACGACCCGGTGCGCTACCCGGACAACACGCTCAAGCGTCGCAACGTCGTCATCGACAAGATGCTGGAGAACAAGCACATCACCGCCGACCAGGCGAAGGAGGCGAAGGCCGCCCCGCTGGGTCTGAAGTACAAGGACCCACAGAACGGCTGCATCACCGCCCAGGCCGGCATGGGCTTCTTCTGCGACTACGTCCGCCACGTGGTCAAGCAGGACCCGGCCTTCGGCAAGAACGCCGACGACCGCAAGAAGCTGTGGGACACCGGCGGCCTGAACATCTACACCACGCTGGACCCGGACAAGCAGGCCGCCGCCCAGAACGCCGTCACCAAGAAGGTCAACGTGACCGACCAGGTGTCGGCCGCAGCGACCATGATGGAGCCCGGCACCGGCAAGATCCTCGCCATGGCCCAGACCCGCCCGTACGGCCTGGACCCGAACAAGAACCAGACCGTCGTCAACCTCAACGTCGACTCCTCGATGGGCGGCGGCAACGGCTTCCAGACCGGTTCGACCTTCAAGCCGATCCTCGCCGCGGCGGCGCTGGAGTCGGGCATGTCGAACACCCAGTCCTTCCCGTCCGAGAACAAGATCGACTACCCCCAGATGTCGACCTGCAACGGCACCTGGAAGAACACCGACAAGCCCAAGGCCACGGTGAAGAACGAGTCGACCGGCGAGGTCGGCCCGTACGAGCTCAAGCAGGCCATGGCGCTCTCCGTCAACACCTACTTCGTGGAGATGGAGCAGCAGGTCGGCCTCTGCGCGATGAAGCAGATGGCGAACAAGCTGGGCATCACCCAGTCCGCCAAGGGCGACCAGTTCCAGGAGGTGCCCTCGATGGTCCTCGGCACCCTGGAGCTCTCCCCGCTGACCATGGCGAACGTCTACGCCACCTTCGCCGCGCGCGGCAAGTACTGCACCCCGATCGCCATCAACAAGATCACCACGGTGGACGGCAAGGAACTCAAGGTCCCGCAGTCCCAGTGCAGCCAGGCCTTCTCCGAGTCGACCGCGGACTCGCTCAACACCGTCCTGCTCAATGTCACCGAGAAGGGCACCGCGGCCGCCCTCGGCCTGGACGACGGCCGCAAGATCGCCGGTAAGACCGGTACCACCGACGAGAAGAAGGCCGCCTGGTTCGACGGCTACACCCCGTCGCTGGCCACCGCGGTCTGGCTCGGCGGCCCGGCCGGCGGCGTCAAGATGAAGAACATCAACATCGGCGGCAAGCACTTCGACGAGGTGTTCGGCGCCGACGGCCCCGGCCCGATCTGGCAGCTGGCCATGAACCAGGCGCTCAAGGGCTCGCCGCTGGAGCCCATCCAGACCACCAACATCCCGGACCCGCAGCCGGCCACTCCCCCGCCGGGCACCACCCCGACGCCGGACCCCAACGCCGCCCAGCCGCCGCAGCAGCCGGGCCAGAACCCGCCGCCGCCGGCGCCGGGCGGGAACGGCAACGGGAACGGCAACGGGCCGGGTGGGGTGATAGGAGGAGGGTTCACCCTCCCGCCGGGCATGATCGGCGGGGGCGGGAACGGCAACGGGAACGGCGGCCGACACGGCTGACCGGCCCTGCACAACGGCGAAGGGGCGCCCTCCGGATCTTCCGGGGGCGCCCCTTCGGCGTGCTGCTCGGGCCTAGCTCAGGTGCGGCTCAGGCCAGCGCGGCCTTCACTGCCGCGGCCACCCGACCGCCGTCGGCCAGACCGTCCACCTTCGGCTTCACCAGCTTCATCACGGCGCCCATCCCCTGCGGGCCGCTCGCCCCGCTCTCGGCCACGGCGGCGGCGACGATCGCGGTCAGCTCCTCGTCCGAGAGCTGCTTGGGCAGGTAACCCGCCAGCAGCTCGCCCTCGGCACGCTCGCGCGCGGCCTGGTCGACCCGGCCGGCCTGGTCGAAGGCCTCGGCCGCCTCCCGGCGCTTCTTCGCCTCGCGGGTGATCACCTTCAGCACCTCGGCGTCGGACAGCTCGCGCTTCTGCTGGCCCGCCACCTCCTCGCTGGTGACGGCGGACAGCGTGAGCCGGATGGTGGACGAGCGCAGCTCGTCCCGGTCCTTGATGGCAGCCGTGAGGTCCTCGTGCAGCTGCTCCTTGAGCGTCGTCATGGCCATGAGTCTCCCACCTGCGGCGTTCCGTCGCTTGCCATTAAGCGCCTCCGGCAGGCGCTTCGGCAGGCGCCTCCGGCCGCTCCGGCCACGCGTAACCACTTACCCTGGTTACATGACGGAGCGAGACGGAGCACCGGAACCCGCCGCCGGCCTGTTCCTCACCACCCCCGGCGGCACCGGCTTCCACTTCGACCCCGGCGCCCTCTGCCTCGAACTGCTCACCACCGGCGGCCCCGGCGCCCACGCCCGGTGGGAGGCGCTGCACCACCCGTCCGACCTCACCGACTGGCTCCCGCGGTGCCGGCTGCGGCTGGCCGTCGGGACGGTACGGATCACCGCCGACCAGCTCGCCGCCGCCCGCACCCTGCGCGACGCCCTCTGGCGCCTGACCACCAACCTCGCCCACGGCGACCCCGGCGGCGCCTGCGACGCCGAGGACCACGCCGTCCTCAACCGGGCCGCCGCCCACCCGCCGCTCGTCCCGCAGATCGCGCCCGACTCCACCATGGCCTGGGAACACCCCGCCGACGGGGCCCAGCTGGTCTCCACCCTCGCCCGGGACGCCATCGCCCTGCTCACCGGCCCGTACGCGGACCGGATCCGGGAGTGCGGGGCGCACAACTGCCAACTGATCTTCGTCGACACCTCCCGACCGGGGCGGCGGCGCTGGTGCTCCATGGAGCGCTGCGGCAACCGCAACAAGATCCGGGCCCTGCGCGCCCGACGGGACACCGATCCGGCGCGGGCCACCGGGGCCGTGTCCGGACCGCCCCACCGGACGTTCACCACCTGATCCACCGTCTGAGAGCATGGGCTGATGCGACCGCTGTACTCCGTTCCCCTCGGTGTCGCCGCCGCCGGCGCCGCCTGCCTCGCCTACTCCGTCGGGTACGAGGTACGTGCCTTCCGGCTCCGCCGGGTCGAGGTCCCCGTCCTGCCCCGGGGCGCCAAGCCGCTCCGGGTCCTCCAGGTGTCCGACATCCACATGGTGAGCGGACAGGGCAAGAAGCAGCGCTGGCTGCAGAGCCTGGCCGGCCTCCGCCCCGACCTGGTCGTCAACACCGGCGACAACCTCTCCGACCCGCTCGGCGTCCCCGCCACCCTCGACGCGCTCGGGCCGCTCATGGACTTCCCCGGCGTCTACGTCTTCGGGTCCAACGACTACTACGGCCCGGCCCGCAAGAACCCGGCCCGCTACCTCCAGGCCATGCGCAGCGGCGTCCACGGCATGAACAACCCCGACGGCACCGGCAACCGCGGCATCAGCGGCGCCGTGCACAACCCCTGGGAGAAGCTCCGCGACGGCTTCGACGCGGCCGGCTGGCTCGACCTCACCAACACCCGCGGCCGACTCACCCTCAACGGCCTCGACCTCGAGTTCACCGGCCTCGACGACCCCCACATCCGCCGCGACCGCTACGCCGCGGTCACCGGCGGCCCCTCCGCCGACGCCGACCTCTCCCTCGCCGTCGTCCACGCGCCCTACCTGCGCGTCCTCGACGCCTTCACCGCCGACCGCTACCCGCTGATCCTCGCCGGCCACACCCACGGCGGCCAGCTCTGCATCCCCTTCTACGGCGCCCTGGTCACCAACTGCGACCTCGACACCCGCCGGGTCAAGGGCCTCTCCACCCACCAGGCCGGCGGCCACCGCTCCTACCTCCACGTCTCCGCCGGCTGCGGCACCAACCGCTACACCCCGATCCGCTTCGCCTGCCCCCCGGAAGCCACCCTCCTTACCCTCACCCCGGCCCCCCGCTGACCCCGACCGGACGCCCGCCCGAAACCGGATTTCGTGTCTCGGCGTGCGTCCGGTAGAGTTCTACTCGTCGCGAAGGAGACGGAGCGACAAACAGTAAGACCGGGGTGTGGCGCAGCTTGGTAGCGCGCTTCGTTCGGGACGAAGAGGCCGTGGGTTCAAATCCCGCCACCCCGACCCAGTAACACCAGCTCAGGGCCGGTGTCTCGCAAGGGACACCGGCCCTGACTGGTTTCTCAACGCTTGTGGGGACTGCTGGGGACTGCTGGGGAGTGAGTCGGGGAGTGGATCTTGGAAGGCCGCTCCGGCGCGACTTCTACTGACCCCCCTTCAGCAAGGCGTCGAGCACAGCCACAGGTGAGCGGGGGCACATCCGCCGACGGGTGGCGAGCGCCTCCTCCCAGATCCGGGTCAGGCCCTCCATGAGTTCGTCGCGCATCTCCTGCGTGACGTGGGAGTAGCGGGCCCCCACAGAGCCGTCGAGGTGGCCCATCCGCTCATCGGTCAGCACCTTCGGGGTCTTCAGCCAGGGCAGCGGGCTTCCTCGATCCGTCGACCGCCGCCACTGACAACGGATCGGTCAGACGTGGATGCGCCGCGGGGCGGCCATCCGCTGCACGACCTGGAAGGCCGCCATGACGGCAGAAGAGGCGCCGAGGCCGACCAGGAAGGCCAACGGCCAGCCGCCGCCGGAGGCCGGCTCGGCGCCGCCGCCGAGTGTCGCCGCCACGAAGGCGACACTGTGGACGCCCAACGACGCCACACTCCCGCCGGCCGTCGTCGGCCTGATCGGCAGCACCGGCCACCGTGCCCAGCACCATGTCGCTCCGGTCGCGGACGACGTCACCGATTGCGAGTTGCATTGACCCCCCTCGGGGTCAGAAGCGGGTCCGGCCGTGCCCAGTCACCCGCAACTCCTAAAGAGATCCTGTCCTCAGGTCCTCTTTAGGAGTTATCCAAGACTATGAGCTGCGCCACCCCAACTCATCAAGTCCTCTTGAGGACTCGTATGCTGGTGTCCGCTAGCCGACTAGGACGGTGATCACCATGGCGAAGGCGTACGAGCGCATCGCAGACGACCTCCGCCAGCTCATCCGGGCAGGTGAACTCAAGCCCGGCGACCGGCTGCCGGCAGAGACGAACCTCGTCGAGCGGTTCAACAAGAGCCTCCCGACCATTCGCCAGGCCTTGGCCCTCCTCCAGGCCGAAGGGCTGATCGAGAAGCAGCACGGCCGCGGCAACTTCGTCCGCAAGGCGCGCAAACTCGTGCAGCGCAGCAACGACCGGCACCAGTGGGAGAAGAACCGCGCACGCGTCTCGCTGACGGAGCGCCAGCAGACCGGCGCGACGGAGCGCGACACCGGTCTGGAGCCGAACGACCTGGTCTTCGCTGCGGAGTACCGGCAGATCACCGCAGATGCGGAGTGGGCCGCCGCCTTCGAAGTGGCAGAAGGAACGACTCTGCTGGAGCGAACCTTCCGGACGCGCTACCGCACGGAATCGGCTCCCTTCAACCTCACCCGTTCGTACCTGGTCCACGACATGATCGCGGGCAACCCCGACCTTCTGGACACCACGAAAGAACCCTGGCCGGGCGGGACGCAGAACCAGCTCCACACAGTCGACATCGAGGTCGACCGGGTCATCGAGCGTGTCACCGCCCGGCCACCGACGGCCGAGGAGACCGAGGAACTGGAGTTGCCGCCCGGCACCGCCGTCCTGGTGCTGCGGAAGACCTCCATCGACGTCGACGGGCGCGTCGTGGACATCGCTGACGTCACCCTCCCGGGCGACCGCACGGAGCTGACCTTCACCACTCGACTGGAAAGGTGGTGAGGGCCGTGCAGCGGCGCATCATCATCGTCACCGCCGTCCACCCGCCGGCCGCGTCGTTTCTGCCGGACGCCTACAAGTCGCTCTGCGAGCAGGAACTACCGGAGGGCTGGGACTGGCTCTGGCTGATCCAGGAGGACGGCAGGAGCGACCAGGTCGCGCCTTACGTCCCCGACGACATCCGGATCAGCTTCCGCCAGGGCCGACCCGGCGGTGCGGGCATGGCTCGGACCATGGCGATGGCCCGAGCCGAGGGCGAGTACGTCAAGGTGCTGGACGCTGACGACCAGCTGGCCCCCGGCGCCCTCGCGCGCGATATCGCCGCGCTCACCTCGAACCCCGAGATCGGCTGGACGACCTCGCGTGTCCTTGACCTACTCCCGGACGGCTCGTTCGTCGGCTTCGACCAGGACCCGCCCGCCGGCCCCATCGAGCGCGGTGCCGTCCTGGACCACTGGAAGGCTCACGACTACCGCGCCCAGGTCCACCCGGCGACGCTCTGCATCCGGCGCGACCTGCTGCTCGCCCTCGGCGCCTGGATGGCCCTCCCCGCCTCCGAGGACACCGGCCTTCTCCTCGCACTCAGCGCAGTGAGCCGTGGCTGGTTCTCCCCGGAGGTCGGCCTGCACTACCGAAAGTGGCCCGGCCAGGTGACCGGCCAGGCCGCGCACGTCGACTGGGCCGAGCGCGAGGCCCGGATGACGGTCATCGAAGCCAGGGCAGAGCTGCTTGCGGGTCTGGCGTGGCAGTACCCCGCCGGGGCCTGAGCATTTCGTCTCGCGGCCGGAACGGCAAGAGCCCGGACACCTCTCCAGGACCGAGAGGTGTCCGGGCTCATCCGTGGGCAGCACTTCAGGGATGGGGTGGCCTGGCCGACCTTCGGGCACGATCAGCCCGGGGCGACTGCACTTCCCCTCCCTGCTCGAACTTCGCCAGACGCGTGCGCTGGGCTGGGCACAGTCCCAGGCGTTCACTTCGGCGCCGCCGCACAGGCCGGGCGGATCCTGATCATGTGGGGCTCGGCAGGCTCCAACAGGTCACCGACGTAGAGCGCCAGCGTCCAGCTGCCCGTGCACCGCACCTGACCCACGATGAACTCCGCCGCACCTGGCCGACCGAGGCCGCACTCAAGGAAGTCCCGGTGCCGCTCGCCACATCTGTCACAGTGTCACGCCCCCGCCGAACGCTGCCCAGCGAGCTGATGCAGCGCTCCGATGTTTCAGCCTGCTTGCCACAGCGCGCACCGACAGACATGCGGCAAGTCAGCCATTGTCAGGGCCACGCATCCCGTCCAACTCCTAGAATCCTCAAGACATCAAGAGAACTGCGTGTCTTGGGGGGCGACTTGGCCGCGGCCGAGCAGATTGTGACGATCGCAGCCGTCCTCACGGGTGCGTTGACGACGCACCTCACCAACCACGCGATGGAGCGGCGTCGGAAACAACACGAGCTGCTGACTCGGTGGGACGAGAAGAAGCTCAACGCGTACGAGGGCTACATCGACAAGATCAGGTCGTGCGTCTTCCTCGCCGTCCAGCTCTACGAGCACAAGGAGGGCGTCCACGCGAGCCCCAAGGGCGAGCACGAGCTCACCACGGAGCTCGCGGATGCCGGCTGGCAGCGCGGCCGCGCCTTCGAACGCATCATGCTCCTCGGGGGCGACGAGGTCGTAGAGGCCGGGCACCGGCTCAACGCGGCAGCCCTCGAAGTCGACTGGCAGGCCGGCGGCAAGGTCCACGGCACACTCGACGAGTGGCGCACCCGTAACCGCGCCGTCTTCGGCGCCATCAACGGGTTCCACGACGCCGCCCGCCAGGACCTCGGCGTCCAGGGCAACGTCAGCGGCGAGAGCCACCCGGAACGAGACCTGCTCTTGCCACCTCCGAGAGGAAGCTCGAATCGCAACCAGAGCTGAGAGAGAGCATCCCGAGCACACGTGCAGAAGGGCGCGCACGGAATACATGCTCCTGGCACCTGACGCAGCCGTCCGGGTTCCATCCGTCACGCGGGCGGAACCCACAGGCTGCCCGAGCCTCCACGGTCTGGGCAGTGCGTGATCCAGGGCCCAATTCGGGACGATGCGGCTACGAGGTCGACGCCCACCACCCCGGCAGAGAAATGTGAGGCCGGGTCGGCTGCCGAGCAATCAGCATCCGGCCCGACCGGCTTTGCGACGCCGCATGGTTCGGCACCGGTCCCTCCCCTGTGGGGACCGGTACCGGACCATGCGGCGGCCTCGTGGGCGGTCTCCGAGCACTGGGCCTGGGGCCTGTCCGGACGACGCATTCCGATCGTGCCAGTCGGGGCGCACGCCGAGGAGGGTGCTGGCGTCTGATCGGTGCTTAGCCGCAGGTCAGGTATATAAAGTGGATTTTCCGGTCCGGACGTCCGACAGCGGGGGAAGTGAGGAGGGAGAGGCATTGGCGCCCGACGCAGGGGCACGCGCCGCCTTCGCCGAACAGCTCGCGCTGCTGTACAAGGAGGCAGGCAACCCTCCACTCAAGCGCGTGTCCGAGGGGGTCGTCCGGCTGCAGCGGGTCGACGAACGCGGGCTGCCCGTGCGGGTGTCGGCCCAGCGGATTAGTGACTGGCGACGGGCCAGGAACGTGCCTGCCCAGTTCGCCGCCCTCTCCGCCGTCCTGCACATCCTGATCCCCGAGGCCCGGCGTTCGCGGCCGGTGCCCGTGTCCGCAGGCCTGTACGACGTCGCCCGGTGGCAGTCCCTGTGGGAGCGGGCGGTGGCCGATCCGGCCGGAGACCGGACCACCGCATCCGCGGAGGCAGGGGCGGAGGCGCTAGCGGACGAACGGGCCCGTGGCGAAACGCCGGCCGTCATTACCGGCGGCGTGTGTCCGTACCGGGGGCTCGCTTCCTACCGTCGGCAGGATGCCCGATGGTTCTTCGGCCGTGAACGGAGCACGGACACCCTCGTCGCCCTGCTCCGCGCGGCCGAGCGGACGGGTGGCCTGGTCATGCTCGTGGGCGCTTCGGGGGCCGGCAAGTCCTCCCTCCTCCATGCCGGTCTCGTGCCCGCCTTGCAGAGCAATGCGCTGGGGGAGAGGAGCGGGCAGGCTGGTCGCGTCGTGCAACTCGTGCCGGGCGTCGATCCTCTCGCCGAGCTGACCCGTCGTATCCCCGAGCTCGCCGGCGTCGTCGCGGCCATGGACGGGTCGGCGCCAGAGGAACCGGCTGCCGTAGCACCTGGCACACCCGGGTTCGCGCGTGCCGTGCGAGGGGCCGTCACCGCCTGGGCCCATCGCGAGGCTGACTCCGCAACCCGTCCGGTCGTGATCGTGGACCAGTTCGAGGAGGCATTCACCCTCCACTCCGACGAAGTGCGCAGGCGCCTCTTCATTCAGGTCCTCCACGCCGCGTGCTCGCCCGCAGAGCCGGGCGAGCATGCCCCGGTGCTTGTCGTCCTTGGCATACGCGCCGACTTCTACGAGCAGTGCCTCGGCTATCCCGAACTGGCCGACGCGCTTCAACACCGCCACATGGTGCTCGGGCCGCTGACCACCACTGAGCTGCGCGAGGCGGTGACCGGTCCGGCCAAGGCCGTAGGACTGGAACTTGAGCCGGGGCTGGCGGAGCTCATCGTCCGGGAAGTGAGTGCCGATGGACCCCGCGGGGCGCACAACGCGGGGGTATTGCCGTTGCTCTCACATGCTCTGCTGGCGACCTGGCAGCGGCGGAAGGCGGGGCGGCTGACGCTGGCCGGCTACCGGGCGGCGGGCGGGATCCAGGGGGCGGTGGCCGCAACCGCCGAGCAGGCGTGGTCCGGTCTTGATCCGGCGGCGCGTACCGCCGCGAGGCTGCTCCTACTGCGTCTGGTCCGGCTGGGCGAGGACACCCAGGCCACCCGTAGGCGCGCAACGCGGCGGCAGTTGGCCGAGGAGTCGACGGACCCCGGCAAGACGGAGGAGTCGCTCGAAGCACTGGTGCGTGCGCGGCTGGTGACGCTGGACGCGGAGACGGCGGAGATCACCCATGAAGCGCTGCTGCACGCCTGGCCTCGCCTGCGCGACTGGATCAACGAAGACCGGAACGGCAACCTGCTGCGCCAGCGCCTGGAGGAGGACGGCCGGGCCTGGGAAGGCTCGCATCGGGACTCGTCGCTGCTCTACCGGGGGTCCCGCCTCGACCAGGCCTACGGCTGGGCGAAATCCGCCGGTGACACCTTCCTGACCCGCAGCGCGGTGGAGTTCCTGGCCGCCTCGGTCAGCCTGCACAAGCGTACGGTCCGGGTGCGCCGGGGTGCCGTGTCGGCTCTGGTCGTCCTCGCCATGTTGGCCGTCGGCGCGGCGGTGGTGGCGTGGCAGCAGCGCGACGACGCTGTCTTCGACCAGGTGCTCGCCGAGGCCGACCGCGTCCAGTACACCGATCCGTCGTTGTCCGCCCAACTCGACCTGGTGGCCCACCGCCTGCGGCCGAAGGACGAGAGCACGAGCAATCGGATCATCTCGATCGTGAACGCGCCGCTGGCCACGCCCCTCCTCGGCCACACCGGCGCCGTCTACCTCACCTCGTTCAGCCCGGACGGGCGGACCCTCGCCACCGCCAGCTATGACCACACCGTACGGCTGTGGAACGTGGCGGACCGAACCCACCCGGTCCCCCTGGGCAAACCCCTCACTGGTCATGCGAGTTGGGTGAGCACCGCGGTCTTCAGCCCGGACGGCCACACCCTCGCCAGTGCCTCGGACGACGGCACGATCCGATTGTGGGACGTACGGGATCCGAGTCGCCCACGTCCGATCGACGGGCCCTTGACCGGCCATGACGGCACGATCTACCTGCTCGCCTTCAGCCCGGACGGCCGCACACTGGCCTCCGCCGACGAGGATCACACCGTCCGCCTGTGGGACATGACCGACCCTGGTCGGCCGAAGACGCTCGGCACCCTGACCGGGTCCACCGCCGCCGTACGCTCCGTGGCGTTCAGCCCCGACGGGCGCACGCTGGCCGCGGGTGGCGACGACGCCACGATCCGGCTCTGGGACATGGCCGATCCCAGCCGTCCGACGCCCATCGACACCGTGCTGACCGGGCACACGGCCACCGTGCACTCCGTGGCGTTCAGCTCCGACGGCGGGACACTCGCCAGCGGCAGTGCGGACGACACCATCAGGCTGTGGAACGTGGCCGACCCACGTCACGCGGCAGCGCTCGGCGCGCCGCTCACCGGCCACACCGGCCCCGTCTGGTCGGTGGCTTTCAGCCCGGACGGAACCATGCTCGCCGCCGCCAGCGCGGACAGCACGGCGAGCCTGTGGAACGTCAGCGACCCGGCGTACCCGTCCCGGGTCGGCGAGCCGCTCGCCGGCGGCAGCGGTGAGATGTACGCGCTCGGCATCAGCCCTGATGGCCGGACGCTCGCCACCGGGAACGGTGACAGCAAGGTCCGCCTGTGGTCGATCCCGACGTTGGACATGATCGGCCGTATCGGTGCGTTCTGCCCGGACGGACGGGTGTTGGCCACGGCCGCAGGCGACGGCAGGGTCCGACTGTGGAACGTGGAGACGCCCGGCCGGCCAGTGGCGCTGGGCGAACCCTTCGCACCCGGGGGCGGCTCCCTACGGTCGCTGGCGTTCTCCCCTGACGGCAGCACCCTCGCGATGCTGACGGGAGACAACACGGCACAGTCGGTGCAGTTGTGGAACGTCACCGACCCGGCCCACCCCGTCCCCGACGGCCCGCCCGTCGCACTCCGCACGCGGTTCGCCGGCCCCGACGCGCTGGCCTTCAGCCCGGACGGGCACATGCTCGCGACCGCCTACGACGACCGAACCATCCAGCTGTGGAACGTCGCCGACCCGTCCCACCTCCTCCCCATCGGCGCCCCCCTCACCGGTCACACCGGGTACGTCAACGCCCTTGTCTTCAGCCCCGACGGCCGTACGCTGGCCAGCGGCAGCGCGGACACCACCATCCGACAGTGGAACGTGACCGACTCCCGTCACGTCACCCAACTCGGCGCGCCCCTGAGCGGCCACCTCGGCCCCGTCAACGCGCTCGCCTACAGCCCGGACGGCCATACGCTGGCCAGCGGCAGCAACGACGACACAGTCCGCCTCTGGAACACCTCCGACCCCCTCAGGGCAAGGCCACTGGGCTCCCCACTCACCGGCCACACCGAGGCGGTCGCCTCGCTGACATTCAGTCAGGACGGCCACACCCTGGCCAGCGGCGGCAACGACAACACGGTCCGCCTCTGGAACGTCGCCCACCCGACCGAGGCCACGGCCATCGGACAGTCGATCAGCCCGAACGCCAAGAGGGGCAACTTCCTGTCG
Source organism: Kitasatospora sp. NPDC096077 (assembly GCF_040303245.1). Taxonomy (NCBI): domain Bacteria; kingdom Bacillati; phylum Actinomycetota; class Actinomycetes; order Kitasatosporales; family Streptomycetaceae; genus Kitasatospora; species Kitasatospora sp. NPDC096077. The sequence goes on from NZ_JBEOSV010000067.1 coordinate 21,945, forward strand.
TTCAGCCCCAAGAGCCACCTGCTCGGCGTATCGAGCGGTGCCGACACCCTGCGGCTGTGGAACCTGGACGTCGACGCGGCGATCGGTCATATCTGCTCGACCACTCGGGGAGTGCTGACACCGGAGAAGTGGCAGGAGTACCTGCCCCGGCTCCCGTACGACCCTCCGTGCGACTATTGACGGCGTGATATCAATCACGCGCCGGCGCCGCAGGCCTGGAGCAGGCTCCCGCCAACAGGGTGGCCTTGCTACGCTTGTATAGCCCGATCGCTTGCGCATCCCCCGTCGCCAGCGGTCGGGCTCTTGCGTCTGCTACGGGTACAGCCACCCGCCGAGTGCGGTCCCCCTTGATCAGCTCTGACCGAAACCAGTTGAGCCTCCGGGGGATTCGAACCCCTGGCCCCCTCGATGCGAACTATTGGCAGGGTGGTCGCGGGGCCTGCTGAGTGGTCAGCCGGTCCGTGGAGTGTGGGGAAGGTCGGCGCCTGTTGCGGTGGTTGCTGTACTCCGCTGCTGTGCCCTCCACCAGCCTTGCGGTAGTCCGAGGATGCGGAACGGGCGGTCCGTGGATCGGCGGGGGCGGGCCGACCACCGCGGGACGGCTGCGCCGGGAGGCGAGCCGTCCAACCGCCGTCCCCCGCCGGAACACGCGTAGGGGCCCGCCGTCCCCGGCGGGCCCCTACGCGTGTTCCGGGTCTCCAACGGCAAGCGTCAGCCCCCTCACCTCGGGGAGCACCAGCAGGCAAAGCACCGGCGGCTGCGAGACGCCCGGCACCGGCGCGTGACGTACGGCGGGACCTCACCGACGGCCTTTACAAGGGAGTTGGTGATCAGTGAGCACCGGAGAGGAGTGGACACCGGACCGCCCCCGTCTTGGGAGTGAGCCGGGAGTGGATCAAGCTGCGGTAGCCTCGCCCCACCAATCGGGCCCGCAGCCCCCGACGCCATCACGCGAGGGTTCAGAAGCTTCCGCAGCGTGCACCCGTACCGTTACCTCATTCGGGACGAAGAGGTCGTGGGTTCAAATCCCGCCACCCCGACCCAGTACAAAGAGCCTGCCGGAGAAATCCGGCAGGCCCTCTGTCGTTGTGCGTGATGACCTGAGTGACTAAGCCTCAGCGTCTTGGGAGTGCAAGTCGTCCATGCCCGTCGCGCCGGTCCGGATCACAAGACGGATCTGCTCCCGGGAGATCTCCTCCAGGGGCACGCCGCCGTCCGAGAGCAGGGACACGAAGCCGTGGCGCAGGTCACGACCAGGTTGTTCTCCTCCGACTTGTCGACGGCGGCCAGGCGGCCTCAGCCCTGGTCCACACCAGTGATCCCAGAGCGCTTCGAGGCAGTGCCCCATCGCTCACCGGGAGCGTCCCGCGCGCCGACGTCACCGGGTTCACCATGCTCAGCGACGGCGCGTCCCGCCTGGTCGACCGCTTCCATCTCGCCGACTGGGCGGAGGCCTTGAAGCTCATCCGCGACCACGGGCCGGCCGCGCTCATCCGGGAAGTCCGCACTGCCGAACTCAGCGACGCCGATGGTCAGCGCTGGCCCCGTGGGAAGGCCCACGACGACGCTGCCGTAGCCACCGTCACGCTGTAGAGCGCGAGTCCCGGACCCCCCCGGAGTCACTGCCGAATTCCGCTCTACTAGGTCAAGGGCGCGCGCCCTGCGCGCGCCGCTGCCCCTGTCCAAGCGCAGCGGGGTGGCTGGGGCGGGCGGCTCCGCGGTTTTACCCACCTCTCCGGGCAGGGACCCGCGTCGAGCAAGATCGGGGGCCACTCGGCCAAACTGCGGTCAGGTCCAAAAGCCCTGACCGAGTCGCAGCAGCTTACGGCCCCCGTATCATGCTCGACCCCAGCCCGGACAGGACACCGGCCAAAACCGCTCCACCGCCCTCGTGATTGGCGTTGAACCGTCTGGAATCGGCCAACTGCGGATGGCTGAGAGCTTCGACGCTCTTCTCAATATCTCGCAGAGTTTCGAAGTTGTGCTGGAGGCTCCTAGCCGTCCGGGACAGGCCTGATAAGCCATGCTGGTTGTGACTTGACAGGCGACGACGCTGGTCACGGTAGGTCTTCCATCTACTCAGGGACGGTGGACGACGAAGCCATTCATGCCAGTCCCTCGCAGCAACTTCCTGGGGCTTGTATTGATTGCGGCCGTTTACGACGGGAGTCCGTGCCCCGTTAGCGTCTTCTCGGCGTCGAGTTGATGCGCCGACACGCGACGTAGTTGCACTTGAGCGGCCGATGGGTGCTGGGACCAGGGCGCTGAGGGTGTGAGATCAGGCCAACCTGGATGTCTACGGAGCGTGGCGTCGAGCCAGAGTTGGCATGCAGCAGAGGACTGGAGAGTCGCCGTGAGGAAGCTAGAGAAGCCCTGAGGAAATCACGCTGCGTGACTTGTGATAACAGCAAGCATCCGAGATTGAATGCTCGATATGGCGCCCGTATAGCCTCAACTGTGGGCGCTGCTACGGTCGCTGACCAAACAGGAACGCCCACCACGCCACCGAGGCGGGAACCGAGAGTGGCATGGTGGGCACCAGTACCCCAGTGGAGGTACCGCCATGAGTCTTTCCCTTCCGCCTGCTGTCGTGTCAACTCGGACACCCGGGTTCTGGCCAGCAGCGGTGGTCATCATCGTGATCGTGTTGCGCGCTCCAGCCGACCTCCTCCCAGCAGCTCTGTCAGCTGCAGCTGGCGCGGTGGCGCTACTGCTCGGCTCTGGGACGACTTCACCGAGGTCGTGAGGATGCTGTCGGTCGGCCCGATCGACCGGCAGCGCTACGAGGTGATGCGACGTGCCATAGGCGTGCCAGAACAGACGGTGTGTCGCGGCGAGCCACGGTCCCCGGCGGGGCGAAGGGTGGGGAACCCACAGGTCAGCTGATCTGCAGGTCACGCGGGGTGTCGAACGCGCGTCCTTGTAAAGCAGGTGTTCAGACCGCAGGAGCCGACGATGATGGCCCACATGATGCTCAATGGTTCACCGGTCACGACCGCCAGAATGCTGCTCCTGAACCGCGTTGACTTCGAGCCTGGCTGCTACGTCTTCGACCTCGATCAACCGCTGTTCCTGGCCTCTGGGGATCAACTCTGGGCGGAACGGAGCTCGGTGGTCGTGCGGCGCGCGGCCACGGGGTTGGTGGAGCGACCGGCGGGCAGCATGAACGCCGAGCGATGGGCGTACAAGCTGCTGTAGTTGCGGTTCGGCTGGGCAACTTGCGGTATGCGGGCTGAGTGTCTAGCTGCGCTACAACGGGTCGCACCTCGGCGGACGGCCACGAACGCTCGCGGACCGCTTAGGTAGGCCAGCGGCAGTGTGCGCCGAGGTCAGGCGGGCGTCTAGGTTGCTTCGGGGCGAAGCGGCCGCGGGTTCAAATCCCGCCAGGCCGGTCCAGTAACACCAGCTCAGGGCCGGTGTCTCGCAAGGGACATCGGCCCTGACCGCTTTTCCGGGCTCTCTTGGGAGGAGCCCGGAACCGGGGTCCTGCCGAGAGGGTTCGGCAGGACGCCGGGGCGTGCCGCGCAGGTCAGGGGGTGGTGGGGAGGGCGGTGCGGGAGGTGATGCCGAGTTTGGGGTAGGCCTTGTAGAGGTGGTGGGCGACGGTGCGGGGGCTGAGGAAGAGTTGGGCGGCGATGTCGCGGTTGGTGAGGCCCTGGGCGGCGAGGCGGGTGATCTGGAGTTCTTGAGGGGTGAGGGGGGAAGTGGCGGACGGGGGTGAGAGGGGGGTGGCGGGGGTGCCGGTGGCGGAGAGTTCGGTGCGGGCGCGGGTGGACCAGGGGTGGGCGGCGAGGCGGTCGAAGGTTTCCAGGGCCGCGGTGAGGTGGGGGCGGGCGTCGGTGCGGCGGCGGGTGCGGCGGAGCCATTCGCCGTAGAGGAGGGCGGTGCGGGCGTGTTCGAAGGGGCGGTCGGTGGTGGCGTGCAGGTCGAGGGCCGCGAGGTAGGCGGGTTCGGCGAGTTCGTCGGGGCCGAGCAGGGCCTGGCAGCGCAGGCGTAGCGCCTCGGCCCAGGGGCGGTCGGCGGCGGCGGTCCAGCGGGCGAAGCGCTCGTAGGGTTCGGCGGCGCGGTCCGGGGTGCCGAGGCGGACGGCGGCCTCGACCAGGTCGGGGACGGCCCGGGTGGCGCTGACGTGGTGGCGGTGCGGGCCGGTGGTGAGGGTGAGCAGGCGGTCGGCGGTGCCGGCGGCGCGGCCCTGGCCGAGGTCGAGCAGGGCGAGCGCCCAGTGGGCCCAGGGGCGGCCGGCGGCGGGGGCCGCGGTCTGCGGGCCGGTGGTGGCGAGGGCGGTGGTGGCCAGTTCGGTGCAGCGTTCGGTGCGGCCGTCGAGGGCGGCCAGGTAGGCGAGCAGGGCGCTGAGTTGGCTGACCCACTGGTGCTGGCCGGTGTCCTGGGCGAGGACGAGGGCCTCGGTGGCGGTGAGTTCGGCGTCGGCGTGGCGGCCGTGGAAGAGCTCGGCCTCGGCGAGGAAGAACTGCAGGGTGGGCATCACCCCGAGGGTGCCCTTGGCGCGGGCCTCGGCGACGAGTTCGCCGCCGAGGTCGAGGGTCTCCTCGTCGCGGCCGAGGACGAGTGTGGCGCCGCAGAGTTGGACCAGGTCGGCGGGGCTCTCGGCGCCCGCCCGGCGGGCCGCCTCGACGGCCTCCCGGGCCGGGGGCGGCGCGGCGACGGGTCGGCCGAGGGCCGGGAGGACGGCGGCGGGCAGGTAGCGGGCGAGCGGGGCGACGGGGTCGTCGGCGGGCAGTCGGAGGGCGGCGAGCCGGTCCAGGACGTCGGCCACCGGCTCCTCCCCCGCGTACCAGGCGGCGTGGAAGGCCTGCAGCAGCATCCGGGTGGCGTGTGCGGGCTCGACGGCCTCGGCCGGGCCGGGTGCGGCGGTCTGCTCGACGGCGGCCTGTTCGACGGCGGTCTGCTCCGCGGCGGCCTGCTCTGCGGCGAGGGCGAGGGCGGCGTCGAGCAGCAGTCGGTAGGCGGTCGGGTAGGAGCCGCGCCAGAAGTGGGCGACGGCCCGGACGTGGTCCAGCAGGGCGTGCGCGAGGACGCTGTCGGTACGGGCCCCGGCCTCGTCGGCGAGGGCCTCGGCGCGCGCCAACTCGCCTTCCTCGGTGGCGGCTTCGGCGGCCAGGACGAGGCGGCGGGTGGCCCCGTCGCGGTCGGGGGTGAGCCGGGCGGCGCGTTCGTACGCGGCCGCGCCGCCGTGCCCGCCCCGGTGTCCGGTGCGGACGGCGGTGCGCTCCAGCGCGTCGGCGAGCTCGGCGTCGGGGGCGGTGGCGGCGAGGGCGAGGTGCCAGGTGCGGCGGTCGCCCTCGGGCAGGGCCGCGGCGATGGCCCGGTGGACCGTCAGCCGCTGGTGGTGCGGGGCGCGCTGGAGGAGCGCGGAGCGCAGCAGCGGGTGGCGGAAAGCGATCCGGCGGTCCGCGGTCACCGTGACCAGGCCCGACTCCTCGGCGGGGGTGAGGTGTTCGGCGCCGACGCCGAGCGCGGCCGCGGCGGGCAGCAGGACATCCAGGTCGCCGCTCTCCTCGGCGGCGGCGACCAGGAGCAGGGTCTGGGTGGCCGGGGGCAGGCCGGTGACCTGGCCGTGGAAGGCGATCAGCAGCCGGCTGGTGAGCGGCAGGCCCCCCGCCGTGTTCGCCTGCGGGCCGGTGGAGACCGGGAGTTCGGTCAGTGCGAGCGGGTTGCCGGCGGCTTCGGCGAGCAGCCGGTCCCGGACGGCGGCGGGCAGGTCGGGACCGGCCCGTTCGGTGAGCAGCAGGGTGGCGTCGGCCTCCGCCAGGCCGGTCACCCGCAGTTCGGGCAGGCCGAGTCGGCGTTCGGCGGGAGCGCCGGGCTCGGTTCGGGCGGCCAGCAGCAGGGCCACGCCCTCGGCCTGGAGCCGCCGGGCGGCCAGCAGCACGGCGTCCAGGGAGGCCCGGTCCAGCCACTGCACGTCGTCGAGCACGCACAACAGCGGCCGGTAGGTGGCGAGTTCGGCGAGCAGTCCGAGGGTGGCGAGTCCGACCAGGAGTCGGTCGGTGGACGTGCCGGACGGCTGCGGCGCCCGGGGCGGGGCGTCGCCGAGGCCGAACGCCTGCTCCAGGGCCCGGCGTTGCGGACCTGGCAGGACGTCGAGCCGGTCCAGGGCGGGCGCCAGCAGCAGGCTGAGCCCGGCGAAGGGCAGTTCGGCCTCGTACTCGACACCGGCCGCCCGGACCACCCGGAACGCCTCCCCGGCCCGGGTGACGGCGTCGTCCAGCAGGGCGGTCTTGCCGATCCCCGCCTCGCCCCGGAGCAGCAGTGCGCCGCTGTGTCCGTCCCGCGCCCGCGCCAACAAGGCGTCCACGGCGACCTGTTCGTGTTCCCTCCCGTACAGCATGCCCCGACCCTATCGAGCCGGCCGCCGGCGCTCCGGCACAACGGCCCACAGGGCCTGCGCGGCCCTCGCGGCCACGCGGGCCGGACGGATGTCTAAGCAGGCCCGGCCGATACCTACGTACCCCCATGCCGATCCGTGACGGATTCGCCCGCGGACGCCCGTCCCTACCTTTGTGAGCAGCGGGAACGACCCGCCAACCGCCCACCGGAACACGGGAGATGACCATGACCGAGATCACCGCCGCCACCCTCCAGCAGCTCGCCGAGCGCTACCTCGCGGTGTGGAACGAGACCGACCCGGCCGCCCGCCGCAAGCTGATCGACGAGGTGTGGGCGGAGGACGGCCGCTACACCGACCCGCTGGCCGCCGTCGTCGGCCGGGACGCGATCGACGCGCTGATCGGTGCGGCCCAGGCCCAGTTCCCGGGGCTGGAGTTCACCCTCGGGCCGGTGGACGCCCACCACGACATCGCCCGGTTCACCTGGAACCTCGGCCCGGCCGGCGCCGAGCCGGTGGTGATCGGCTTCGACGTGCTGGCGGCCACCCCGGAGGGGCGGATCGGCACCGTGCACGGGTTCCTGGACCTCGTGCCGGGCGCCTGAGCCCGTACGGAACGGAACTCGACGGGGGCGCCGCTGCGGGGGTGCGGCGCCCCGCACCCCCGCACCCCCGGAGGAGAGCCCGAGATGAGCACCGCGCTGGACACCCGCCGCCCCGTCGCGGCCGACCAGGCCGAACAAGCCGCCCAGGCCGCCTCGGCCGCCTCGGCCGCCCCCAGGGGCCTGCTGCCGGTCGTCCTGACCGCCACCTTCATGACCGCCCTCGACACCTTCGTCGTCAACGTCGCCGTCCCCTCCGTCCAGGCCGATCTGGGCGCGGGCCCGGCGGTGGTCCAGTGGGTGATGGCCGGGTTCGGCCTGGCCCTCGCGGTCGGGCTGGTCACGGCCGGCCGGCTCGGCGACCGGTACGGCCGCCGCCGGGTGTTCGCGCTCGGCCTGGCCCTGTTCACCCTCGCCTCGGCGGGCTGCGGCCTCGCCCCGACCGCCGGCGCGCTGGTCGGTGCCCGGGTGGTGCAGGGCCTGGGGGCCGCGCTGATGGGCCCGCAGGTGCTGGCGATCCTGCGGACCGCGTTCGCCGGCGCCGCCCAGGCCCGGGCCTTCGCCCGGTACGGGCTGACCATGGGTGTGGGCGCGGTGTTCGGCCAGCTGATCGGCGGGCTGCTGATCCGCGCGGACCTCCTCGGCCTGGGCTGGCGCAGCTGCTTCCTGATCAACCTGCCGATCGGTCTGGCCGCGCTGGCCGCCGTCCGCCGCTGCCTGCCCGAGTCGCGCGCCCCGCAGCGGCCGGGGCTGGACCCGGTCGGGGTCCTGCTGGTGACGCTCGCGCTGACCGCCCTGGTGCTGCCGCTGATCCAGGGCCCGGGCCTCGACTGGCCGCTGTGGACGGTGCTCTGCCTCGCCGGCTCGGCCGTCCTGCTCACCGCCTTCGCCGTCCACCAGCACCGCACCACCCGGACCGGCATGCCGCTGGTCGACACCCGGCTGTTCCGCAGCCGCGCCTTCCGCACCGGACTGCTCGCCCAGCTGGTCTTCTGGCTCGGCCAGGCCTCCTTCTTCCTGGTGCTCGCCCTGCACCTGCAGCTGGGCCGCGGGCTGGACGCGCTCGGCGCCGGGCTGGTGTTCACCGCGATCGGCCTGGGCTACCTGCTCACCTCGAACGCCACCCACCGGATCACCGGCCGCCTCGGCGAGCCCCGCACGATCACCGTCGGCGGCCTGCTGATGGCCCTCGGGCTGGGCCTGCTCGCGCTCACCGCCCACCTCACGGCGGACGGCAGCGTCTGGTGGCTGGCGCCCGGGCTGTTCGTCGACGGCCTGGGCATGGGCCTGGTGATGGCCCCGGTCACCACCGTCGCCCTGGCCGCCGTCGAGCCGGAGCTGGCCGGGGCGGCCGCCGGGGTGGTGGCCACGGTGCAGCAGGTCGGCGGCGCGGTCGGGATCGCGCTGATCGGCCTGGTCTACTACGGCGCCGCCGAGCCGACCGCCGCCTTCGGCCGCAGCGTGACGGCGCTGGCGGTGCTGGAGCTGGTGCTGGTGGGACTGGTCCGGCTGCTGCCGCGCCGTTCGTGAACACTGCAGCGCCGTTATTGAATACCGCGGCGCGACTCGCGAGCACTGCAGCGCGACTCGCGAACGCCACCGCACGGCGGCTCGCGGACACCGCCACAGCGAAGGACCGGCGGGGGTGAACCCCGACCGGTCCGTTCCGTTCCCTCCCTCCGATCGGGTTGGATGGTCGGATGAGCGAGGAGAAGAGCGCCGTACCGGCGTGGGAGCAGCGGTTCAGGGCGGCCCGGGTGTCGCTGCCCGACTGGGCCGAGGACGCCCCCGACCGGGCGCTGTACGTGTCCAACTCGACCGGCACCTACGAGGTCTACGCCTGGGACCGGACCACCGGCGCCCACCGCCGGGTCACCGACCGCCCGAACGGCACCACCGACGCCGAGCTGTCCCCGGACGGCGCCTGGGTCTGGTGGTTCGACGACCAGGACGGCGACGAATTCGGGGTCTGGCGCCGCCAGCCCTTCGCGGGCGGCCCGGACGAGGAGGCCGTGCCCGGCCTCGCCGCCTCCTACTCGGCGGGCCTGGCCCTGGGCCGGGACGGCACGGTGGTCGTCGGCCGGTCCACCGACGAGGACGGCACCACCCTGCACCTGCGCCGCCCGGGCGCGACCGAACCGGTCGAGATCTACCGGCACGAGGAGTACGGCGGCGTCGGCGACCTCAGCCACGACGCCACCCTGCTCGCCATCGACCACACCGAGCACGGCGACGCGATGCACTCGGCGATCCGCGTGGTCCGGCTGACCGGTGACGCCGTCGAGACCGTCGCCGAACTGGACGAGGTCACCGGCCGGGACGAGCCGCGCGGCGTCGCCTGCCTGGGCTTCGCCCCGGTCGAGGGCGACACCCGCCTGCTGGTCGCGCACCAGCGCACCGGCCGCTGGGAGCCGATGATCTGGGACGTCGCCACCGGCGCCGAGACCGCCCTCCCGCTGCGCGACGAGCAGGGCCGCGAGCTGCCCGGCGACGTCTCCGCGCAGTGGCGCCCGGGCGCCGGGGCCCTGCTGGTCGAGCACGAGTACGAGGCGCGCAGCGAGCTGTTCACGTACTCCCTCGCGGACGGCCGGCTGACCCGTCTGGAGACCCCGCGCGGCACGGTCGGCGGCGCCACCGCCCGGCCGGACGGCACCGTCGAGTACCTGTGGTCCTCGGCCGCCGAGCCGTCCGCCGTCCGCTCCACCGCCGGCGAGGTCGTGCTGCGGGCGCCCGGCCCGGTGCCGCCCGGCTCCGTACCGGTCGAGGACGTCTGGGTGGACGGGCCCGGCGGGCGGGTGCACGCCCTGGTGCAGCGCCCGTCGACGGCCGGCCCCGGCCCGTACCCGACCGTCTTCGAGGTCCACGGCGGCCCGACCCACCACGACAGCGACTCGTTCGCGGCCGGTCCGGCCGCCTGGCTGGACCACGGCTTCGCGGTGGTCCGGGTCAACTACCGCGGCTCGACCGGCTACGGCCAGGCCTGGACCGACGCGCTGCACGAGCGGGTCGGCCTGATCGAGCTGGAGGACATCGCGGCCGTCCGGGAGTGGGCGGTCTCCAGCGGCCTGGCCGACCCGGCACGGCTGGTGCTCACCGGCGGCAGCTGGGGCGGCTACCTGACCCTGCTCGGCCTGGGCGTGCAGCCCGGGAGCTGGTCGCTGGGCGTCGCCGCCGTGCCGGTCGCGGACTACCACACCGCGTACGCCGACGAGATGGAGGCGCTGAAGTCGCTGGACCGCACGCTCTTCGGCGGCACCCCGGAGGAGGTGCCGGAGCGCTTCACCGCCTCCTCGCCGCTGACCTACGTCGAGCAGGTGCGGGTGCCGGTGTACATCAGCGCCGGGGTGAACGACCCGCGCTGCCCGATCCGGCAGATCGACAACTACGTCGAGCGGCTGGAGCAGCTCGACAAGCCGCACGAGGTGTACCGCTTCGACGCCGGGCACGGCTCGCTGGTGGTGGAGGAGCGGATCAAGCAGCTGCGGCTGGAGATCGACTTCGTCCGGCGGCACCTCGGCGTTCCGGACGGGAACGGGAACGGGAACGGGAACACCGAAGCGGCTGGCTGAGCGACTGAGCCGACCAGCCGGTCAGTCCAGGACCGGGTCCAGCCCGAGGGCCCGGTCCTGCTCCGCCTCCGCCTCCCGGCGCACCAGGCGGAACCACATGAAGATCACGAAGCCCGCGAAGACGAACCACTCCAGGGTGTAGCCCAGGTTCTGGAACGCCCGCAGGGTGAGCCCGTCCCCGCCCTCCGGCTGCACGGTCGGGACCTCGGTCAGCCCGGCGGGCACCTGGTCGGCGGCCACCCAGCCGTCGTACCAGCCGTCGTACTCCAGCACGTTCAGCAGCGAGGCCCGGTTGATCATGCCGAGCTGTCCGGCGGGCAGGCCGCCCGCGACCGCGCCGTTGCTGCCCACCGACTCGTTGGCCTGCAGTCGCCCGGTCACCGTCACCGGCCCGGAGGGCACCGGTCCGCCGGGCAGCGGTCCGGAGGGCACCGGTCCCCCAGGCGCTTGTCCGGCCCCGGCGGCGGACGGGTTCCCGGGCACCCAGCCCCGCACCACGGCGACGGCGTGTCCGTCGGCGGTGCGCAGCGGGGTGAGCACGTAGTAGCCCTGCTTGCCGTCCAGCACCCGGTTGGGGACGAGGAGTTGGTGCTCGGTGTCGTAGCTGCCGGTCACCGTGACGGGCTTGCCGACGGTCTCCGTGCTCACCTGGGGGGTGGCCGGTCCGAGCAGCGCGTCGATCGGCCGGGCTTCACTCGAAGCGGCGAGCGACTGCTTGGTCTCCTGATGGGTGGAGACGCGGTCCTCGAACCGGCCGAGCTGCCAGGAGCCCAGCCAGAGGCAGACCGCCACGGCCGCCACGGCCAGGGCGGTGCCGCCCAGCCAGCGCGGAGTCAGGAGGAACCGGTACACACCCCCCACGGTAACCACTCCTCACACCGTCCCGGACCACAGGGTCCGCCGCAGCGCGGGATCCGCGGGGTCCTCAGCCCGCCGCGGGCGTCCCCGAGGGCTGGGCCGGCGCCCCGCCGGCCTGCTGTACCCCGCCCCGGTAGAGGGTCCCCCCGCACGCGACCGGCAGCGCGGCCGTCGCGGCCGCCGGGCTGCCCGGGGCCGGGGTGTGGGCGATGGTGGCGGTCGGCGCGGCGGCGGTGGGGTTGCCGCTCGGGGTGGCGGTCGGGCTCGGTGCCGTGCTGGGTTCGGCCGTCGGCGAGGCGCTGGCCGGCGGGTTGGCGCTCGGCGCCGCCGACGATCCGCCGGCGGCCGGGCCGGCGCCCGAGGAGCCGATCGGCGGGGCCTGGGTGGTCAGCGAGGCCTGGTCGACCCCGTTGCTCGGCGCGCCGGTGGCGCCGCCGGAGGTACCGCAGCCCTGGTCCGGGATCCAGGCGAAGGGCACCTTGTAGCCGGCCTGCGGGGCGAGCACCGGCGGCTCGGCGTCCATCGCGGGCAGACCGGTCGCCGGGTCGCCGGGCGCGTGGTCGGCGGTGCGGACCCGGCTGCGGTCGGTGCCGACGACACCGGTGACGGACACCGCGCCCGGTCCGCCGACCCGGCAGCTGTGCCCGGAGACGTTGTAGACCGTGAAGGAGCCGTAGATCCGGCCCTGGGCGTCCGCCGCGCCGACCTGGGCGGTGCCCTGGCCGAGGTCCGACCGGGTGCACAGCGGGACGATCCCGCCGTCCCCGGTGCCGGGGGCGCCGGTGGGGGTGGCGGTGCCGGGGCGGCTGGCGTCCGCGCCGGGGCTCGGCGAGGCGCTGCCGGAGCCGGTCGGGGTGGCGGTGCCACCGCTGCCGGTGCCGGGGTGCGGGCCCGGACCGGTGGCGCCACCGCCGACGGCGGCGCCGCTGGGGGCCGCCAGGGTGGCGCCGTCGGCCTGCGCCGAGCCGGGGCCGCCGGAGAGTCCGAGGTGGTCGCTCTCGTGCAGGACGGGCAGGACGACCGCGACCGCCAGCGCCAGCGCCGCCGCACCGGTCCAGGCCCCGCGCCGGGCGGCCCGCCGCCGGGGTACGGCCTGCCGGATCCGGGGCAGGGCGCCGACCCCGGGCTGGATCCCGTCCACCGCGTGCCGCATCAGCTCGCGCAGCGCCCGTTCCTCGGTGGAGAGGCCCGGGACGTCGTCGTCCCCGGGCAGCTGCCGGGCGCCGTCAGCCATGTCCGGCCTCCATCTGGACCCGGAGGGCGGCGAGTCCGCGCGAGCCGTACGCCTTCACCGAACCGAGCGAGATGCCCAGGGTCTCGGCGACCTGCGCCTCCGTCATGTCCACGAAGTAACGCAGCACCAGAACCTCCCGCTGACGGCGTTGCAGACCCCTCAGCGCGGCCTTCAGCTGGTCGCGCTCCAAGGCATCGTAGGCACCTTCTTCTGCACTGGCCATGTCAGGCATCGGCTTCGGCAGCAGTCGCAGGCCGAGGATCCGGCGGCGCAGCGTGGAGCGGGACAGGTTGACCACGGTCTGCCGCAGGTAGGCGAGGGTCTTCTCGGGCTCGCGCACCCGGCGCCGGGCGGCGTGCACCCGGATGAAGGCCTCCTGCACGACGTCCTCACAGGTGGAGAGGTCGTCCAGGAGCAGCGCGGCGAGGCGCAGCAGCGAGCGGTAGTGCGCCTGGTAGGTCTCGGTGAGCAGGTCCTCGCTGGTACCCGCGTCGGTACCCGCGCCGGAGTCCGCCGCACCGGGTGCGGCCGCGGTCATCTGGTCTTCTTCCGGCCTACTCGAAGACCACGGGGTGCGCGACGGGAAGGTCACCACGGCCCTCGCCGGGATGCCCGCCCTTGCCCCCACCATCACGTTCGCCACGCCCGTTGGACACTCGATCCCCTGTCATGGTTGCCCAGCCCGGGGGCCATTCTTCCGCATCGGCGGAAGAGGCCTCCAGGGGATTCCCACGGGATTCCGGACAGATTGTGTCGAGGAGCGGACACAGGTCCGGACAACAAGGGGCACAAAGGACTCTCCGACCCCGCCCTGCTCCGGCCCACCAGCGCCCTGCTCCGGCCCACCGGCGCTCTACTCCGGCCCCTCGGCGCCGCGTTCCTGCCCCACTGTCAGCTCACCGGCCACCAGTTCGGCGATCTGCAGCAGGTTGAGCGCGGCCCCCTTGCGCAGGTTGTCGCCGCAGAGGAAGAGGTCGAGCGCGTCCGGCTCGTCCAGCGCCCGGCGCACCCGCCCGACCCAGACCGGGTCGGTGCCGACCACGTCGTTCGGAGTGGGGAACTCCCCGGCCGCCGGGTCGTCGTAGAGGACCACGCCGGGCGTCTCGCGCAGGATGTCCTGGGCGTGCTCCTGGCTGACCTCGCGTTCGAAGCGGGCGTGCACGGCCAGCGCGTGGGTCCGGACCACCGGGATCCGCACGCAGGTCGCGGAGACCTTCAGGGCGGGCAGGCCGAGCACCTTGCGGGCCTCGTCGCGCAGGCCGAGCTCCTGGGCGGACCAGCCGCCCTCGCGCAGACCACCGGTCCAGGGCACGGCGTTGAGGGCGAGCGGGGCGGCGAACGGGCCCTCGTCGGCGATCACCGCGCGCAGGTCCCCGGTCTGCCGGCCGACCTCGGTGCCGGCCACCAGGGCGGTCTGCTCGCGCAGCGCCGCCACACCGGCCCGGCCCTCGCCGCTGGCGGCCTGGTAGGTGGCGACCACCAACTGCTCCAGCCCGTACTCGGCGTGCAGCGCGCCGACCGCCGCGACCAGCGCGAGGGTGGGGCCGGCCGGGCTGGCCACGATGCCGCGCGGACGGATCCGCAGCGCGGCCGCGTTGACCTCGGGGACGACCAGCGGGACGTCCCCTGCGGTGCGGAAGACGGCCGAGTCGTCGACCACCACGACGCCCTTGGCCGCCGCGATCGGCGCCCACTGGGCGGCGACCTGGTCGGGGACGGCGAACACCGCGACGTCGATCCCGGCGAAGGCCTCCTCGGTCAGCGGGACCACCTCGACCGGCTCCCCGCGCACCACCGGCGTACGGCCGGCCGAGCGCGGGGAGGCGACGAGTCGGACCTCGCCCCAGACGTCCTGACGGAGCGAGAGCAGGCCGAGCAGCACCTCGCCGACCGAGCCGGTGGCGCCGACGACGGCGAGGTTCGGGCGCCGGGTCATCGCCCGGTGCCCCCGCCCGGCTCCCGGGTCATCGCCCGGTGCCGCCGTAGACGACGGCCTCGTCGCTCTCGCTGTCCAGCCCGAAGGCGCTGTGCACGGCGCGGACCGCCTCCGGCACGTCGTCGGCGCGGGTGACCACCGAGATCCGGATCTCCGAGGTGGAGATCAGCTCGATGTTGACGCCCGCGGCGGACAGCGCCTCGAAGAACGCGGCGGTGACGCCCGGGTTGGAGCGCATGCCGGCGCCGACCAGCGAGATCTTGCCGATCGCGTCGTCGTAGCGCAGCGACTCGTAGCCGATGCCCTCCTTGACCCGGCCGAGCGCGTCGATGGCCTTCTGGCCCTCGGTCTTCGGCAGGGTGAAGGAGATGTCGGTCAGGCCGGTGGACGCGGCGGAGACGTTCTGCACCACCATGTCGATGTTGACCTCGGCGTCGGCGATGGCACGGAAGATGCGCGCCGCCTCGCCCGGCTTGTCGGGCACGCCGACGACCGTGACCTTGGCCTCGGAGGTGTCGTGGGCGACCCCGGAGATGATGGCCTGCTCCATCTCGCCCCCTTCGGGCTTGTTCGGATTGTCGTTGCTGACGATCGTCCCGGGAAGACCCGAGAAGGACGAGCGTACGTGAATCGGGATGTTGTAGCGGCGCGCGTACTCCACGCAGCGGTCGAGCAGCACCTTGGAACCGGACGAGGCCAGCTCCAGCATGTCCTCGTACGCGATCCAGTCGATCTTGCGCGCCTTCTTCACCACCCGCGGATCGGCGGTGAACACGCCGTCCACGTCGGTGTAGATCTCGCAGACCTCGGCCTTGAGCGCGGCGGCCAGCGCGACGGCGGTGGTGTCCGAGCCGCCCCGGCCCAGCGTGGTGATGTCCTTGCTGCTCTGGGACACGCCCTGGAAGCCGGCCACGATCGCGATGTTGCCCTCGTCCAGGGCGGTGCGGATGCGCCCCGGCGTCACGTCGATGATGCGGGCCTTGTTGTGGACGGAGTCCGTGATGACGCCGGCCTGGCTGCCCGTGAAGGACTGGGCCTCGTGTCCCAGGGATTTGATCGCCATGGCCAGCAGCGCCATGGAGATGCGCTCTCCAGCGGTCAGCAGCATGTCGAACTCACGGCCGGCAGGAATCGGTGACACCTGCTCCGCGAGTTCGATGAGCTCGTCCGTCGTGTCGCCCATCGCGGACACCACGACGACGACCTCATGGCCGGCCTTCTTGGCGTCAACGATTCGGCGGGCAACGCGCTTGATGCCTTCGGCATCCGCAACGGATGAGCCGCCGTACTTCTGCACGACAAGGCCCACGTGCGCTCCTCGACTAGTGTCGTTTTCCGGGGGCGTCAGGCCCCCGTACCCCCGGGGGAAAGGGGGCTGCGGTCCGCGTCAGTCTACCGAGCAGGGGTGCCCTGACCGGCGCTTTCCATATGATGAGACGGCCGTTTCAGCACGTGGGCGGCGGTGCGGGCGGTTCCACCGTCAGGTCTGCGGGGCTTTCGGCGCGGTTCCGAAGAATCCTCGGAGGAATGCCCGGTGGCACGGCCGGATTTCTTTTCCGGCCGGATTGCTGAGGCATTCGTCACAAGCGCCGACGGACCTGGGACGGGTGGGGGCCTGGAGGCGCGGGTGGGCCCTGGAGGCCCGGCCGGCCGGTTCTCGACCTATCGGCCGAGACCGAGCTCGGCCGCCATCAGATCGCCCGCCTGCTGCTCCAGCTGCTCGTCGGTGAGCCCGTCGTCGTCGATGTCCGCGCCGTCCGCCGCCGCACCGATCGGGCTGTCCAGCCGGACGTGGGCGATCAGCGACTGCAGCGCCCGCAGCACCGCCGTGCAGGTCGTGCCCCAGTTGGAGAGGTACGAGAACTGCCACCACCAGAGCGCCTCGCTGACCCGGCCCTCGCGGTAGTGGGTCAGGCCGTGCTGCAGCTCGCTGACCACACCGGCCAGGTCGTCCGAGATCCGGAAGGCGTTCGGCTTCTCCGGCGGACCGTACGGGTCGAAGACCTCGTGGTAGACGTCGATCGGCGCGAGCAGCACGGCGAGGCGCTCGCGCAGCTGCTCGCCGTCCGGCTCCGGTCCGGCGTCGGGCTCGAAGCGGTCCTCCGGGACGACGTCCTCGATCGCGCCCAGCCGGCCGCCGGCCAGCAGCAGCTGCGAGACCTCCAGGAGCAGCAGCGAGACCGCGCTGCCCGGTTCGTCGCCCTTGGCGACCTCGGTGACGGCGAGCACGAAGCTCTCCACCGAGTCGGCGATCTGCACGGCGAAGTCGTCCGGCTCCGAGCCGTGGCCGTGGGTGTGCGGGGCACTGGGGTGTGCGGCGTTGCCGCCGGGCTCCGCGTGGGACCGCGGGCCGTGGGGCTGCTGGTTGATCGTCCGGTCAGACATCGAGCAGTCGTCTCCCTTCGAAGGCGCGGCCGAGGGTGACCTCGTCCGCGTACTCCAGGTCCCCGCCGACGGGCAGTCCGCTCGCCAGCCGGGTCACCTTCAGGCCCATCGGCTTGCAGAGCCGGGCCAGATAGGTGGCGGTCGCCTCCCCCTCCAGGTTGGGGTCGGTGGCCAGGATCAGCTCGGTGACCGTACCGTCCGCGAGGCGCGCGAGCAGCTCACGGATGCGCAGGTCGTCCGGGCCGACGCCCTCGATGGGGCTGATCGCGCCGCCCAGCACGTGGTAGCGGCCGCGGAACTCACGGGTGCGCTCGATGGCGACGACGTCCTTGGGCTCCTCGACCACGCAGATGACGGCGAGGTCGCGACGCGGGTCCAGGCAGACCCGGCACTGCTCGGCCTCCGCGACGTTGCCGCAGACCGCGCAGAACCGGACCTTGTCCTTGACCTCCAGCAGCGCGTGCGCGAGCCGGCGCACGTCGACCGGGTCGGCCTGCAGCACGTGGAAGGCGATCCGCTGGGCGCTCTTGGGCCCGACGCCGGGCAGCCTGCCCAGTTCGTCGATCAGGTCCTGAACCACGCCCTCGTACAACGTCGCGCCTTCCCTCGGATGGTCGGAGGTGCTCCGGTGCCATCATCCAACGAATCGGGCGCCGGACACACCGGCCGACGCCCGACTCCCATCGAAATCACATGGATCTCACATGGATCCATCGTCCGTTCGGACTCGCGGGCCCCACCGTCGCCGGGGCCCGCAGCCGATCCCCATCACTGGCCTGACCTGCGGGTTCTCCGGCCCAGGAGGCCAGGTCCCGTCCGGCAGGATCGGCCGGGCAGGGCCTAGAACGGCAGACCGGGGATGCCGCCGCCCATGCCCTGGGTCAGCGGGCCCATCCGCTCGGCCTGCATCTTCTGGGCCGCCTGGTTGGCGTCCCGGACGGCCGCCAGGATCAGGTCCGCCAGGGTGTCGGTGTCCTCCGGGTCGACCGCGGCCGGGGCGATGGTCAGCGCCACCAGCTCGCCCGAACCGGTCACCGTCGCCTCGACCAGGCCACCGCCGGCCGTACCGTTCACCTTCGCCTCGGCCAGCTCCTGCTGGGCCTTCGCGAGCTCCTGCTGCATCTTCTGCGCCTGCTTGAGCAGCTGCTGCATGTTGGGCTGACCACCACCGGGGAACACGGCTCACTCCTTGCTGTCACACGGTTCTACGTTCGTCCTCGTCGAGCCTACGGGCCCGGGGGCCCGCTCAGTTGCCGCGGTGGTGGATCTCCTCCAGCACCGTGGCGCCCAGCTCGCGGATGATCAGCTCCTGGCCGGAGAACGCCTCCTCGTTGAGGTCCGGGTCGTCCTCCTCCGGGATGTCGTCCTCCGGGGCCACCGACTGCACCGGGCGGGCCGGGGGCGCCGCCACCGGCGGCGGGGGCTGCACCGGCGCGGGGACCGGGGCCGGGGCCTGGGTCGGGGCCTGGGGCTGGAACTGCGGGGACGGCGGGGCCTGGACGGGCGCCTGCGGCTGCACCGGGGCGGGCGCGGCCATCGGCGGCGCGGCGGCCGCCGGACGCGCCGGGGCGCCCCAACCGCCACCGGCCGGGGCAGCGGCGCCGCCTCCCCCGCCACCGCCCGGGGTCCCGGACGGGTCGACGATGCACTCGATCCGCCAGTCCACGCCCAGCGCGTCGGACAGCGCCTGGCGCAGCACGTCGTCGCTGTTGCTGCCGACGAAGCTGTCCCGGGCGCCCGCGTTGATGAAGGAGACCTGGAGCGTGCTGCCGTCGAACCCGGCGACCTGGCCGTTCTGGCTCAGCAGGATCCAGGTGAAGCGGCGACGGTTCTTGACCGCCTCCAGGATCTGCGGCCACAGCTGCCGGACCTGTGCCGCGCCCTGCTGGGCGGCGGCGGAGGGCTGGCCACCGGGCGCGGCGGGCTGCGGGGCCTGCTGGACCGGCGGAGGCGGGGTGGGCGCGGGCTGCGGGGCGGCCTGCGGCTGCGGCACGGCGGGGGCGGCGGCGGGAGCCGCTGCGCCACCGGCGGGCGGGAAGCTGCGCGGGATCGGCCAGGCGCCCGGGGCGGGCCCGGCGGGGGCCGCCGGCGGAGCCTGCACGGGGGCGGGGGGCACCGGCACGGGGGCCGCCTGCGCGACGGGCGGCGCGACCGGCGCGGGCACCGGGGCGGGGGCCTCCATCGACGGGACGGACGGGGCCACCGGAGCCGCCGGGACGGCCATCTGAGGAGCCATGGGAGCGGCCATCGGAGCCATCCCGGCCGGCGCGGCGAAGCCGCCCGCGGCCGCCCGGCGCTCCAGCTTGTCCAGCCGCGCCTGCAGCGACAGCTCGTCGCTGTACGCGCCGGGCAGCATCACCCGGGCGCAGATCAGCTCCAGCTGGAGCCGCGGCGCCGCGTTGCCGCGCATCTCGGTCAGCCCGGTGTTGACGATGTCGGCGGCCCGGCTCAGCTCGGCCGCGCCGAACGCGTCCGCCTGCGCCTGCATCACCGCGACCCGGTCCGCCGGGGCGTCGATCAGCCCCTTCTCCCCCGCATCCGGCACGGTGGCGAGGATCACCAGGTCGCGCAGCCGCTCCAGCAGGTCGGTGACGAAGCGGCGCGGGTCGTGCCCGCCCTCGACCACCCGGTCGATCACCTGGAACACCGTCGCCCCGTCGTGCGCGGCGAAGGCGTCCACCACCTCGTCCAGCAGCGCCGAGTCGGTGTACCCGAGCAGCGACGTCGCCATCTGGTACGTCACACCGCCCTCGGCGGCACCGGCCAGCAGCTGGTCCATGACCGACATCGAGTCACGCACCGAGCCCGCGCCGGCCCGCACCACCAGCGGGAACACCGGGTCCTCGACCTGGATGCCCTCGCGACCGCAGACGTCGGCCAGGTAGTCGCGCAGCGTGCCGGGCGGGACCAGCCGGAACGGGTAGTGGTGGGTGCGGGACCGGATCGTCCCGATCACCTTCTCCGGCTCGGTGGTCGCGAAGATGAACTTCAGGTGCTCCGGCGGCTCCTCGACCACCTTGAGCAGCGCGTTGAACCCGGCCGAGGTCACCATGTGCGCCTCGTCCAGGATGAAGATCTTGTACCGGCTGTGCACCGGCGCGAAGAAGGCCCGCTCGCGCAGCTCGCGCGCGTCGTCCACACCACCGTGCGAGGCGGCGTCGATCTCGATCACGTCGATCGAGCCGGGCCCGCCGGTCGCGAGGTCCTGACAGGACTGGCACTCCCCGCAGGGCGTCGGGGTCGGCCCCTGCTCACAGTTCAGGCAGCGGGCCAGGATGCGTGCGCTCGTCGTCTTGCCACAGCCGCGTGGCCCGCTGAACAGGTACGCGTGGTTGACCCTGTTGTTGCGCAGGGCCTGCTGGAGCGGAGCGGTCACGTGCTCCTGCCCGATGACCTCCGCGAAGGTCTCGGGGCGGTAGCGGCGGTACAGGGCTAGGGACACACCCCCGACGATATCGGGACGGACCGACAAACGCGTCGCCCCTTCACCCCGGGCACCCCGACTCCGCCCGCCCCACAGGCCCCGTACGGCGCCCGGGAACGCAAAGACC
The DNA here is from genome assembly GCF_040303245.1 of Kitasatospora sp. NPDC096077. NCBI lineage: Bacteria > Bacillati > Actinomycetota > Actinomycetes > Kitasatosporales > Streptomycetaceae > Kitasatospora > Kitasatospora sp. NPDC096077. The sequence goes on from NZ_JBEOSV010000067.1 coordinate 42,426, forward strand.
CCCCGTGCACCCGCCAGAGCTCTTCTACCCTTGCTGCCTTCCGGCCCTGGGGGGGTTCAAAAAGATGGCGCCACACGAGGGGCTGACCCCCACACTACCGGATCCGGGCCCCGACGATCCACAGGCCACCCCCGCCCTCCGGCCTGCGGGATAGCTGGTCGCGAGCACCCCGAAACATGTACTAAGCTCTCCCACGGAGGATTCGCCTAGAGGCCTAGGGCGCACGCTTGGAAAGCGTGTTGGGGGCAACCCCTCACGAGTTCGAATCTCGTATCCTCCGCCTTCGCCCGCCAGGGCAAACGAGGGCCCCGACCGCAACGCGGTCGGGGCCCTCGTTTGTCTGTGGTTGCAGTTTTGGTTGCAGTTGTCGCCGCCATCGCACAACCTACTCACCAATCAACGGGGGGAACATGGCCGTCGCAGACCAGCAGTACGCAGACCTCATGGAACAGCTGAAGGCCAAGTTGCCGGATCTGGCCGAACAACTGGATCAAGAGTTCAGGCAGGGCCGAGCCGTCTCCGGTGAGCGACTCAAGCAGGAAGGGACGTTCGCCGAGCGAGCTGGCCGACTCGCGGACACGGATCTGCCTGCCCTGCGGAAGTCGGACATCGCGGTGGTGCCCTACACGAGCGAGGAGCAGATCGAACTGATCCGCGAAGCGCTCCTCACCCTCGCAGAAACCATGTACGCATCGCGGTCGGTCCTGTTGAAGACCGCCGTGGAACGTCAGACGAACACAACCGTCGCGTTCGGCGACCCCGAACTCGAGTCAGTCGTTCACATCGACCTCCCGGGAGAGGCGGAACGAGCCTCAGCAGCGCTTCAGGTGACCCGCGCGTTGCTCGCAACACGGACGGAACCGGGGGAGAGCCGATGAGTTCAAACGACCTCGTTCAAGCGATCGAGCAGGCGATTGGTGCTCTGGCCCCCGTCTATCTAGGGAAGGCCGCCGAGTCGGACCTCTACGAGGCATCCCTGCTTGTCCTGTGCATCGAGGCAGCACAGGCAGCAGGAGGGAACACCCTTCTCACGCAGGATGGGCTGACCCCGGCCTCCTCCCTGCGGTTCCGCACACAGCCCGGCAACCTCTGGTCCGGGCCGTTCACCTTCGTGCTGGTCAGCTTCCCCGGGCTACAGACGAAGCTTGAAATTCACCTGGGCGTCTACGTCATGGCGTCCACCTCGAAGGTGGCCCATGAGTGCGACATCGCGATCATCGATCATCAAGAGGCCGAACGGAGTCGACAGGCCGGCGTATACCCGCGCAGTCGGAGTCTCGTGGCGGCGATCGAAGCCAAGCACTACGAAAGTTCACCTTCGCTCGGAGTCGGCCGTGGCTTCCTCGGGCTCGCCCACGAACTGGGCGAGAAGAAGTGCTCGCTGGTCTTTCCCAGTCGAAGTTCTGCCAACCTGGGCGCACTGATCGCCAAGCGCTCCAGTGAGGCGTACCCGGAACTGTGGCCAGGCACCGTAGCGGCGGAGCGGTTGCGTTCACGACTCGACCAGGCCATCCGTAACTGGAAGGCAAGCCTATAGAACGCAGCTGGGCTCCCGACTCCATGGTCGGGGCCCAGCCGCAGTTCAAGTGCCCGTCCTACCAGTCGCTCACATCGCCGAACTTGCCGGGATTTTGAGCCCGGTCTACGGCTTGGGCCATGGCCTGGTTGTACGCATCAACGACTGCCTCCTTGTCCGTGCCCCGCACCTGGGCCTCCACCAGTTCGGCACTTCCCGGCCGGCGGGTGGTCCGCCAGGAGACGGGACGGTCCGTGTAGAGGTCGGTCTCGAAGACTCGACGCCCTCACGACCGACATCGAGCCGCGCCTCCTCCACCACGACCTGCAGCCCGGCCACCTCGTCCGCCAACCCGACGGCACCCGCCTCCTGCTCGACTGGGAACTCGCCGCCTTCGGCGACCACTTCTCCGACCTCGCCCGCCTCGCCGTCCGCCTTCAGCTTCCCGACTCCACGCCCGTCCTCGCGCTGGCCGCCCAACCGAACCGGCGGGCAGCACAGCGGCTCGACCTGTACTGGCGCATCCACCAGCTCGCGAACCAGGCCCTCGCAACCGATCCACGGAACCGCCAAGGGAACTACTGAGGGCCAGATTCGCTCCTCAACCGCACACCTGCCCATTCGAGGAGCGATCAGCTCAGCCAAATCCACCCTTTCGCCGAGGGCACGGGCATTGCGGCACCGCAGATCGGCATCGGCCGGGCCGCCATCGTCCAGCCCGCCGACCCTGACAGCCCGCCGATCGTCCTGCTGAACCCGCGGATCACCGACCACGCCGACGAGACGGACGAGCAGTTCGAGGGCTGCCTGTCGTTCTTCGACGTTCGCGGCTCGGTCCCCCGGCCGCTGCAGATCACCGTGGAGACCACCACCCTGGACGGCCAGGTGACCACCACCACCTACGAACGCGGCCTCGCCCGCCTGATCCACCACGAGATCGATCACCTCGACGGCCTGCTCTACACCGCACGCATGGCTGCCGGCGTCGAGACCATCCCTGTCGATCAGTACCGGCAAACCGGCCAAGCGTGGTCCTACGGGCAGTGAGTTATAGCGCGGCGAGTGGCGAAATCGCATTTCTGACGACACGACGCCGTCTGAGGGAAGACCCATCTATATCAGCGGCGACATTTCGAGATCAGGCACGATGCTGTCAATTTAGCTGACATTTGAGGGGTCGAACCGGGAACGCCGGTTCGACCCCTGACTGAACGGTTCAGGCCTGACCCTTCCGAGTCATGCTGAGCGCCTTACGGTACATCTCAGGCACACGGTAGCGCTCCACCCTGTCTCGCGACCCAGGCACCTCCTCTAGCAACCCGACATCACGGGCCAGCCTGACAAGGTCGGGTGAGGCGCCCTCCAACTGCTCGGCCGCGAAGGGCGTCGATCCGATCGCGCGCAGCCTGCCCAGTAGCGGATCAAGCTCAGGGAACTCATCGCGCTGGAGCGCGTCTAGGGCCGACTCACTGACCTCGTCCAGAGACTCCACCAACGCACGAGGCCTGATGATGGATCGAGAATAGCGATTCCCCTCTTCGAAGCCCCGTTCCAACTCGACCGCAGCTGTCATCATCTGGGCCAGCGCCCTAGGGGCGTGATCGCCGTTGGCGTCAGCAAGCCGGGACCAGACCCAGTTATCGGTATATGCAGTTCGGCCGCCGGACACCCGTTCACTTGCCAGGATCACCCAGGCATTGCGAACAAACTCCTCGGGCCAGTACTCGACCGGGGTGTCTTCCAGTCGAAAGTCCGGCTTGTTTAGCCGAGCCGTCACCAACTGCCGAAACGGTTCCGCCCGCCACGCCTGCTTGATCGCAATGCGCAGATAGTCGACCTTGTTCGACCATCGCAGTTGAGCCGCACGGGCGCTTAGGTGCGACTTATTGGGAACCTTGACCTCGCGCCAAATATCCTCGCGCAGCAGCACCTTGAATTTCAACCGCCGCAGCTGCGGCCCAAGCTCGCCCACCGAAGTCAACAGGCCAGCCACACCGTCGTTGCGGCGCCTACGGTCATTGTCACTGTTGCCAAAACCGGTGTCCAGAGCGTCGAACAAAAGCATTTGATCTGCGTCGAGACTACGGTCAATTTCCTGGATCCACTCACCGACCAGAAGGGGTGCCTGCTGATTCGACAGCAGCGATGTCACGTCCCTTAGCAGGTCCGACTTAAGGTAGTCACCACCAGCGGCAGGCACGCCGATAGGCTCGCCCACCCAGGCGGGCTGCGGGACGTTTGGCAGGCGATTCTTGATAGCTAGGCCGAAAATTACAGGCCACACCTGTCGCCACTCCAGCCCCCGATCCCTCAGCTCATTCTCGAGTGCTGAATAAACGTTGGCGTCCGGCGTCCAGGTCAGGTGGGTGTCTAGTCCTGGCGGGCTGGTAACGACGATAGCCGTGGGCGCCTCGGCGAGCCTGCGGAATACGGCTGTCTTACCGGTGCCCTTGCGCCCGATGACGACCACAGTATCCGTGGCAAGCGCGCGATCCACATCAGCAGTACTCAGGAACGTACCGTGCAGTTCCTCCAGCGCCTGATTCTCGGCAGTCTCCCCGGCGAACTGAAGCGATGCCAGCACCTCGGACTTGCTTGGTTCTAGAACCTCGTCGACCTGCTCGCCGAGCGCATCACGTGGCTCGACAAGTCCAGTGATCCAGTCCGCCACCACGATGAAGTCGTCCGCGCCTTGGATGCGCATGACCGAGTCTGAGACTGCCAGCGCCTCCTGGTAGCTGATGACCTGGACAATCTCCTCGAGCGCCTCAAAAGCCGGACCACCCGCGGTGTTCCGAGCCACAGAAAGCCATTCCCTAATCCACTCCTGGGCGCGCTCGGAATACAACCCACGAACCTCAGGCGTGGCCGGCACTGGTGAAACAACAAAGCGCACTTCCGGGGTGCACAAGCTCCCCTCTTCCGATCTGCGAGACCGTGCCGCCAGCAAGGCCCGAGTTAGTGCCCGAGTGCCCGCCCTCGCCTGAGGATGTGGATAGAAGGCGATGATGTTGATATCAGACACGTCGAACAGCAGAGGCGCCGCCAGCGGGCTAATGCCCGTCCGGGAGTCGATGAGAACCACGTCTGGGCTCTGGGCCAGAGTAGACACCGTCTCCACCAGCAGCCGGAGAGGATTAACCTCGTCCTCTCCGTACCAGGCCGACGGGTCAAGATGGGAGAGCAGCCGGGCATACTCGGCACCGGGGTGTCCGGCTGGGAGCAGGAACAATCCGGCGTCCTCAGTAACCCGCAGCACATGCTCGTCGAGCGCGTCGATCTCACCGCTCACCTCGGCTGCAGCCAGAAGCGGAACAACTCCCATTCCCTCGGTTACGCGATCCTCGACGTCAAAGAGCGATGCCAGGCCAGGGGCCTCCAGATCCATATCGATGCAAAGGACCGTCAAGCCCTGCCCAGCGATAACTCGTGCGGCGTGTGCTAGAGCAGTCGACCGACCAACTCCGCCGCGTAGTGAATAGAACGTCGATACCACCGGCGACGGGAGCGTGCCATAGTCCTCGGATGGGAAGCGCACCGTGATCTCATCCGCCTGACCACTTGCCAATGCCTCCGGCCACAACGGCAGTTGCGCTGTGACGGGCGCGACGCCTGGTTCCTCCTGCTCCAGAAACTCCGCCTCATCCGGAGTCAGCAGATCGTATCTAACGATTTCCACACCCGGAATCAGGGCGTCAATGCGCCCCCGCCTCGCTCGCGGGGTCATCCCAGAAAACTGCGCCGAGATCACGCCCACCCGGACGCCGACATATGGATCCGCAGAAACCCGAATGCGGTCCCCAAATGCCTCCCGCAGTGCCCTTTCCAAGCCACTGATGTCATCCGGCTGTGTCACGGCGAATTCCTCCTGTGTGCTCTTCCTTGCGCTGCCGTGCGACGTCGCAACTGCTTACTGCACCAGCTCGCGAAGCGATTAGCCGCCTTGATTTCGTCCTCGATCGTGACATCATCTGGCAGGGCGATCTGGTATCTGAGGCTGACGTCGCGGTCCGCGAGAAAGCTCCGAACATCCTGAGGCAGCACTAGTGAACTGAACCCTGCTTGCGCCAGGATCGCCAGCACGTCGTGCCCGTCCCGGCCCCGCGGCACAGCGCGTCCTCGAGCTAGGCACAATGCCTTGGCGAAGCACTCGGCAGTGAACCCTAGATAGTACAAGCACGCCACGTGCCGTCCCGCCAGGTGTAGCTGCACCGCGTCCGACCGTCTCTCCAGGGCAACGTCCTCCCACTCCTGCGGACTGCCTGGGTCCTTGTACAAGCCGTTCCCCCCGTGTGGGCTTCACCTGCGGCCACTCTAGAGGTCCACACAGACTTCTGTCTGACCTATCAGCGTTGCCACACTGCTGGCCAGCGCGGCGGGGAGAGGCAGCCCGATCATCGCTCGCCAAGCAACGCGAGCGCCGCTCTGGTTGCGCTTGGTTGCGCTTGGTTGCGTTCACCCTGGTACAGCCACGTTCAGAGCTTGGCCGCGTGGCACCGCCGCCTGGCTGCTGGTGAACGACAAGCCGACCGTGAAGTGGATGCTGGCCCTAAGGGCGTCCGCCAGTAGGTCATCGGATGCGGGGTGTGCGAGGCCGGGTGTTCCAGCGGTAGAGGGACCAGGCGCGGCGGATCAGGCAGCGGATGG
>NZ_JBEOSV010000068.1:0-48179 GCF_040303245.1 Kitasatospora sp. NPDC096077
CCGATCCGTCAGAAGCCGACCCGATCCGGTGATCCGTCAGCGAGCTCATCAGTGTCTCCCTTAATCAGGGTGTCCACCTGATTCATGACACTCCCATCGATTCCAGAGCCATCGACACCGCGAAGGCAAGCAGGGACGCCCTGGTCCGGGCCGTGGTCAAGGCCGTGCGGGCACTGCGGGAACGCAACGACCAGCGGCCCGGGTGAGGTCGGCACAGGCCCCGGTTCTTCGGGAGGAACGGGAGCGCACAGCCCGGGGACCGTCCCCCGGTCGGGGCGCGGGGACCGCCGTTACACGGTGCCGGCCCTGGTCCGGGCCGCGGCGCGGCGGGCCGGGACGGCGGCGGCGAGGGCGCCGACCGCGAGGGAGAGCAGCCCGGTCAGCAGGAGTGTCCCCCAGGGGAGGGTGAGGGAGTACTGGGCGACGGCTCCGTTGGCCAGTGCGCCGACGGCCCAGGCGCCGAAGAGTCCGGCGGCGGTGCCGAGCAGGGTGCCGAAGAAGGCGACGGAGACCGCTTCGAGGCGGATCATCCGGCGGACCGCGGCGCGGTCCATGCCGAGGGCGCGGAGGGTGCCGATCTCGTGGGTGCGTTCGAGGACCGACACGGCCAGGGTGTTGACGATGCCGAGGGCGGAGATGACGGCGCCGATGGCGAGCAGCCCGTACATCAGGGTGAGCAGGTCGCCCATGGTGCCGGCGGCCTCCTGCGCCAGCTGGTCGCGGCTCTGCACCTTGAGCAGCGGGTTGTTGCCCACGGCGGTGCGCAGCTCGTCCGAGGTCGTGCCGGCGCTGCGGACCAGGATGCGCTGGACGGAATGGGGCAGGAAGCCGTTCTGCTGGACCTCGGCGCGCGAGCCCAGGACATCCTGGGCGGTGGGGTTGTCCTGGTAGACGCCGACGACGGTGTACTCGGTGAGGTCCTTGCTCCTGCCGGTCCGGGCCTTGACCTGGCTGCCGGTGTGCAGGCCGGTCTCCTGGGCGAGGCTGCGGGAGACGGCGATGCGGCCGGGGGCCAGGTCGGCCGGGGAGCCGCTGGTGAAGCGCAGGTTGATCACCTGGCCCACGGTGGCGGGGTCGACACCGGAGACACGGGTGACCTTGCCGCCGAGGACCATGGTGGAGTCCGCGACGGCGGCGGCGGTCCGCACACCCGGGAGTCGGGCGACGCGCTGCGCGGCGGCGGGGTCGATGCCGCTCGTGGTGTCGCCGGTGCTGATCACGTGGTCGGCGGCGAGTCCGGCGGCGGCCTGCCGGTCGAGGGCCTGCCCGGTGGAGTGGCCGATGGTGGCGAGGCCGGTGACCAGGGCGGTGCTGATCAGCAGGGTCGCGGCGGTCGCGGCGGTGCGGCGCGGGTCGCGCAGGGCGTTGCGGTGGGCCAGCCTCCCGGTGAGACCGCTGCGGCGGGTGGCGTACGCGGTCAGGCGCAGTACGGGCGGTGCGAGCGCGGGTGCGACGGCGATCAGGCCGGTCATCAGGGCGGTGGCGCCGAGCAGTGCGACGTTCAGGTTGTGCTGGGAGGCGTCCTCGGCGGTCGCGGCGAGCGGGACCAGCAGGCCGGCTCCGGCCAGCAGCAGGAGCGTTCCGAACGCCGGGCGCAGGCGGGAGCGGGGAGCGGGCTGGGCGGCCGAGCGCAGCGCCTCGACGGGGGCGATCCCGGCTGCCCGGCGGCACGGTAGCCAGGCGGCCAGGACGGTGACGCCGACTCCGACGGCCAGGGCGGCCGCGACCGGGCGGGGGCCGATCACCAGCGGGCCGGTGGGCAACTGGGTGCCGCCGCTGCTCAGCAGGCCCGGCAGGACCCCGGCGATCCCGAGGCCGGCCACGAAGCCGGCCGCCGAGGCGGCGAGGCCGACCAGCACGGCCTCGGCCATGAGGGTGCGCATGACCTGACGACGGGTCGCGCCGAGCGCCCGCAGCAGGGCGAGCTCGCGGGAGCGCCGGGTGACGAGCATGGTGAAGGTGTTGATGATCAGGAAGGAGCCGACGAACAGTGCCACGGCGGCGAACACCATCGGCGTCTTCTGGTAGCCGCGGGTCAGGACGCCGACGTAGACGGCCTGTTGGTCGGCCAGGAACTGGCCGGTGGTGGCGTGGGCGCCGACCGGGAGCAGCGCGGTGACCTGGCGGGCTAGCTGGTCCTGGCCGGTGCCGGGGGCGGCGGCCAGCTCGATCGAGGTCCAGCGGCCGGGGGTGGCGTACAGCTGCTGGGCCGTGGCCGGGTCGAACAGGGTCAGGGTGCCGCCGGTGGTGACGCGGGTGTCGGTGGTGGTGACGATGCCGACGACGTGCTCGGCCGTGGCCGGGCCGTTCGTGGCCAGGGTCACGGTGTCACCGACGTGCAGACGGCCCGCGGCGGCGGTGCCGCGGTCGACGGCGATCTCGCCGGCGCGGGCGGGGGCGCGGCCCTCGACCAGGGGGTAGCGGGCGTCCTTGCCGTCGCGGCCCGGCACGTACGCGGCGCCCAGGTTGGCGCCGCGTTTCGCGCGCAGGGGGCCGCCGTTCGCGGTGCCGAGGGTGGCGCTGCCGTCCGCCGACGGCCGGACGGCGGTGACGCCGGTGACGGCGGCCAGCCGGCGGGCGAGGGGGTCGGTGAGCGGGCTGTCGGGGTTTTCGGGGGTGTCGGCGGTGACGCTGACCGCGGTGTCGGCGAAGGTGCGGGAGGCCGCGGCGCGGTGGGCGGCGGCGGTGGAGTCGGCGAAGACCAGGGTGCCGGAGACGAACGCGACGCCCAGGCAGACCGTGAGGACGGTCATCAGCAGGCGGGCCTTGTGCGCCAGGACGTTGCGCAGGGCGGTAGTCAGCACTGGGAGCTCCCGGCGGGCAGGTGGGCGGCGGAGGCCGGCCGGTCGTCCGGGTTCCGGAGCGTCTTCATGACGTCCAGGACCCGGTCAGGGGTCGGGTGGGCCATCTCGTCGACCAGGCGGCCGTCGGCGAGGAAGACCACCCGGTCCGCGTACCCGGCCGCCACCGGGTCGTGGGTGACCATGACCACGGTCTGCCCCAGCTCGCGAACGGAGTCGCGCAGGAAGCCGAGCACCTCCGCGCCCGCCCGGGAGTCGAGGTTCCCGGTGGGCTCGTCGGCGAAGACGATCGTGGGTCGGCCCGCCAGCGCGCGGGCGACCGCGACGCGCTGCTGCTGCCCGCCGGACAACTGCGACGGCCGGTGGTCCAGACGCTCGGTGAGGCCCACCATGGCGATGACCCGCTCCAGCCACGGTCGGTCGGGCCTGCGGCCGGCGATGTCGGTCGGCAGCGTGATGTTCTCCCGTGCCGTCAGTGTCGGCAGCAGGTTGAACGCCTGGAAGACGAACCCGATCCGGTCCCGGCGCAGCTGGGTGAGCTGCCGGTCGTTCAGGCCGGTCAGCTCGGTGGTGCCGATGCGCACCGAACCGGAGGTCGGGAGGTCGAGTCCGGCGGCGCAGTGCATCAGCGTGGACTTGCCGCAGCCGGACGGGCCCATGATCGCCGTGAACTCGCCCGCCCGGAAGGTGAGGCTGACACCGTCGAGGGCGGTCACGCGGGTGTCGCCGCTGCCGTAGACCTTGGTCAGGCCGGTGGTGGTGACGGCGGTCCCGGGCGCTGCGTGCGGTGCGTGCAGTGCGTGCAGTGCGTGCGGTGCGTGCCGGGCGGGATCGTGGTCGGTCACGGGAAGTGCTCCTCTTGCTGACGGGGCGGCCGGGTACGCCTCGAAGGGCCGCGGAATGTGTCGGGGGGGCGGGTCTCGGCCCGGGCGTCCGGGCGGCTACCGGTGCCGGGCCCGCAGGATCGAGCGGCCCAGTGCGCCGACGGCCAGCAGCGTCCCGCCCAGGAACAGCGCGACCGCGCCGAGCACGCCGGCCGGCTGCCAGGTCTCACCCGCGTTCGGGTCCGCGGTGAACGCGCCGGCGATCAGCAGCACGGCGGCGAGGGTGGTGAGCGCGCCGGCGCCCAGCATCCCCGTGACCAGGCCGTTCTGTACCCGGCTCGGCCGGACGGTGAGGGTGTTGTCGGACGTGTTCATCGGTCTTCTCCTCCGAAGTGCGGAACCACCGGGGTGCACTTCGAAGAGTGGCCAGCGAAGGTGTCGGGGCCCGCGCCGCCGTGTATCAGCGACCGCGCCGCTCTGCAGCAGTTGTGCAGCGACCGGCCGGGCCGGCCTGACCGCGGACGTCAGTCCGGCAGGCGCAGGGTGGCCACGGCTCCGCCGTCGCCGGCGTTGGCCAGGAGCAGCTCGGCGCCGAGCAGCCCGGCCTGGCCGAAGGCGATGGTCAGGCCGAGTCCGTGGCCGGTGCCGCGTTCGGCGGCGCCGGTGTGGAAGCGGCGCGGGCCGTCCCGGAGCAACTCCTCCGGGAAGCCCGGGCCGTGGTCGCGGACCACGACGGTGCGGCCCGCGACGGTGACCTCGACCGGCGCCGCGCCGTGCCGGTGGGCGTTGACCACCAGGTTGCCGACGATTCGTTCGAGGCGGCGCGGATCGGTCTCCACCGCCCCGGTCGCGTCGGCTCCGGCCGCGTCGGCTCCGGTGACCTCGGCGGGCAGACCGGTACGGGCCACCGCCTCGGCGACCACCGCGCCGAGCGGCACCCGGGCGCGGACCGGCTGCTCGGCGCCCGCGTCCAGCCGGGAGATCTCCAGCAGGTCCTCGACCAGGGCGCGCAGGTCCCGCACCCGGGCCCGGATCAGGTCCTCGGTCTCACCGGGCGGCAGCAGATCGGCGGCGGCGAGCAGACCGCCGACGGGCGTCCGCAGTTCGTGGGCCACGTCCGCGGTGAACTGCCGCTCGGTGCGCAGGCGCCGGCTGAGGCCGTCGGCCATCAGATCGACGGTGGCGGCGATGTCCGCCACCTCGTCCCGGCCCTTCGTCGGACCGGTCCGGGCGTCGAGATCGCCCCGGTTGATCCGGTCGGCGGTCCGGGAGACCTCGCCCAGCCTGCGGGCGAGCAGTCCGGCCCCGTAGACCGCCACGGGCACGGCCGCCGCGAGCGCGAGCAGCGAGGCCACGGTCACGGCCGCATCGAGCCGGGGCAGGCCGGACAGCTCCGGGCCCAGGTTGATCCGGACGGCCAGCACGGGGCTGCCGGGCCCGCCCGTGCGCTGGGCACCCCAGACGCTCGGGCCGAGCACCCCGTCGCTGCGTCCGTCGTAGGCGGTGTGCCGGTCGCCGTCGGCCGGGTGACGCAGCGTCAACGGGAGCTCGGGCGGGTCGAGTTCGGCGCCGTCGGCCAGGGTGCCGGTGCGGCGGTAGACGTCCATCGCCGAGTACACGGTGTTGAACGCCCTGGCCTGGCCCCGGCTGCGGATGTCCTGCGCGGTCCACAGGTGGACCAGCACGCCCACCGCCACCGCGACCAGGCAGGCCGTGGCGGCGGCCAGTGCGGCGATCTTCCACCGCAGGGCCGTCCAGCGCGGCCGCCTCGACGGGCGCACCGGCCTCAGCGCCTGAACTTGTAGCCGAAACCGCGGACCGTCTCGATCCGCTCCCGGCCCAGCTTCTTGCGCAGCCGCTGCACGCACAGGTCCACGACCCGGCTGTCACCGTCCCAGCCGTAGTCCCAGACGTTGCGCAGCAGGGTGTGCCGCTCCCGTACGACACCCGGATGGGCGGCGAACTCCAGCAGCAGCTTCAGCTCGGTCGGCGCGAGCGCCACCGGGCGGCCGGCCACGGCCACCTCCAGCGCGGCGGTGTCGATGGTCAGGTCACCGAAGACCAGCACCTCCGGATCGGCCGGGCCCCCGGCAGGCTCCGGCACCGGAGGCGCGTAGGCGGCCCGGCGCAGCAGCGATCGGATCCGGGCCACCAGGACGAACGTGTCCACGGGCTTGACCACGTAGTCGTCGGCCCCGGCCTCCAGCCCGGCGACCACGTCCAGCCCGTCACCGCGCGCGGACATCATCAGCACCGGTACCAGGCTGCTCTCGCGGACCCTGCGGCACAGGCCGATTCCGTCCAGCCCGGGGAGCATCACGTCGAGGATCAGCAGGTCGAAGCCCTCGGCCCGGAACAGCTCCAGCGCGGTGAGCCCGTCGGCGGCGGCCGTCACGCGGTAGCCGTAGCGCTCCAGCGCGGTGGCGAAGGACCGGCGCATCAACTCGTCGTCCTCCACCAGCAACACATGGACCGGACTGGACGGGCTGGGCGAGGACACGGGCGGCGGACTCCTGCTCGGCTGACTGGTTTCGTGGGCCCGGTGCGGGGCCGGCGACCCGGAAGGAACACTACGGTACGGACCGGGCGCCGAAGCGGCGTCCGCCGTGCACCGGCCACCACCGGGGCCCGCGGCGCGGGAACGGGCGGAACCGGCCGACCGAGTAGGTGGTGACGCGGCGGCTCACAGCGCCGACCACCCGAACCGCGACGCGATCGGGTCCAGTGGTGTGAAGTACCCGGTGGAGAAGCACGTCGTCGGCGACGACGTGGCCGTGCAGGAGACCTTCGACCCGTTGTCGCCGGCGACGATCACTCCGACCGGCGCCATCGCATCGCCCTGCGGGTTCGCCACCACGGGGCCGCCGCTGTCGCCCTGTGCCACCGCGATGCCGCCGCTGCGCGAGCGGACCTCCGTCAGGTCGGTGCGCCCGTCCGCTGTGCTCATCCCGGTCCGCGTCACCTCCAACTCGCAGTGGAAGCCCGAGGTCGCCCCGGAGAAGCACGTGCTGTGGCCCTGGTCGAGGCGGGCCGGACCGTACAGCGGCCGGCTGTCCCCGGAGTCCCAGGCACCGTTGTAGAACCGGGCCTCGGGCGCCTGGCCGGTCGTGATGACCGCGACGTCGAGGGCGTGGTCGAAGGCGGTGATCTCGCCGACCGTGCGCTGCCCGTTGTACACGGTCCCGCTCGACTGGCAGTGCGCGGCCGTCAGCAGCACCCGCTTGCCGCCCACCCAGCCGGGGACCCCGGTCGAGCACTCCGAGTTGCCCGACACCCGCAGGGTCGCGCCGGGCGTCCAGGGCGCCGCGTCGCTGCGCCGGGTGCCGCGGGTCGGAACCGGCACCGTGCCGACCTCGGGGTGGACGGGCATCCCCGCGATCTCCTCGGCGCGCTTCTCGTACGCGGAGGCGGGAGACCCGGCAGGGGCCAGGCGCTTCGTCGCCTCCGGCCGGTAGGTCAGGCGCAGGCCGCTGCCGTCGGCGGCCGGGCCGACCGTCGACCACTCCCGCACGTCATGGCCCACCGCCGCGACGAACCGGCCGATCGCCTGCTCCAGCTCCGTCTTCGAGTACGCGGCCGACCGGTAGCGCACGTCGTACTCCGGGCTCACCGGCCCGACCGGGTTGTGCGCGGCCTTCGCGCGGGCCCCCGGGCGCCACGCGTCGACGGCGGCCTTCACCGGCGCGGGCACGGGCCCCTTCCAGAACAGGTCGAGAGCGTGGTCCTCCGGCCGGAAGACGACCGACGTGAACCCGGAGCCGTCGACCTGCCCGCTGTCGACCAGGCGGTGGATCTCGTCCGCGATCGGCTGCAGGTACTGCTCGTGGTACTCGGCGCTCAGCTTGACCGCCGGCTGGAAGCCCGTCGCCACCTGGGGATCCCGGGGATCCCGGCGGCCGTCCCGGGCCGCCTGCGCGACGGCGACGGAGGCGGTGCCGAGGAGCAGGAGGGCCGCCGCATGGCGGACGTACTTCGGTGGGCGCATGCGGCCACCGTAGGGTCACCGGCGCGGTCACCCACAGTTGTCGGATGGTATGCGTGCGCCCCGCCACCGGGCCCGGCGGGGTCAGCCGGTGCGATGCAGTGCCGGTACCGGTTGCGCCTGCGCCTGCGTCGTGACCTCGGTGGGTCGGGTCTCGGCGCCCCAGCGGCGGGCGAGGACGGCGCACACCATCAGCTGCACCTGGTGGAAGAGCATCAGCGGCAGCACCATCAGTCCCGCCGCGGCGCCGGGGAAGAGGACGGCGGCCATCGGGACGCCGCTGGCCAGGCTCTTCTTGGAGCCGCAGAAGACGATCGCGATCACGTCCTCCCGGACGAACCCGAGCCGGCGGCCGACCAGCAGGGTGAAGGTCAGGACCAGTGCCAGCAGTACCGATTCGACCAGCAGCAGGGCGGCCAGCCGGAGCGGCGAGAGCGTGCCCCACATTCCGCCGACGACGGCGGCGCCGAAGGCGCTGTAGACGACCAGCAGGATGGAGCCGCGGTCGACCAGGGTGAGGACGCCGCGGTGGCGGGTGGTCCAGCCGGTGATCCAGCGGCGCAGCAACTGGCCGGCGGCGAAGGGCAGGAGGAGTTGTTCGGCGATCTCCAGGACGGTGCCCGCCGAGATGCCGCCCTGGGTGTGCAGCAGCACGGCGGCGAGCAGCGGGGTCAGGAGGATGCCGAAGAGGCTGGAGAAGGTCGCGCTGCAGACCGCGGCGGCGGTGTTGCCGCGGGCGATGGAGGTGAAGGCGATCGAGGACTGCACGGTGGAGGGCAGCAGGGTCAGGAACAGCAGGCCCTGGTAGAGCTCCGGTGTCAGGACCGTCGGTACCAGCAGGCGGGCGGCCACCCCGAGCAGGGGGAAGAGGACGAAGGTCACCGTGAGCACGGTGCCGTGCAGTCGCCAGTGCTTGAGCCCGTCCCAGGCCTCCCGGGCGGAGAGCCGGGCGCCGTAGAGGAAGAACAGCACGGCGACCCCGACGGTGGCCGCGTCCGAGACGAGCGGTGCCGCGGCGCCGCGGGCGGGGAGCAGGGCGGCGAGCAGCACGGTGCCGAGCAGGGAGGCGATGAACGGGTCGACGCGGAGGCGGAGGCGTCGTATTCGGTGGAGGCGTCGTATTCGGTGGGGGCGGGGGAGCGGCGGGGTGTTCGGGGAGGGCATGGTTCTCCGCACTGGTGGTTCGGACAGGGTGGCGGTTCAGGCTGAACGGTGGTCGGGTGGGCTGGTGCCAGCCTGCCGCCGGGCCCGGTGATTGTGAATCCCGCTGGCCGCACTCACTGTCATCATGATTCGTGATATCAGCAGATAGAGTGGCCGGATGTTTGATCCGGTGCAGTTGAGGTCCTTCCTCGCGGTGGCCAGGACCGGCGGCTTCACCCGGGCCGCCGAGCGGCTGGGGCTGCGGCAGTCGACGGTCAGCCAGCACGTGCGGCGCCTGGAGGAGGCGGCCGGCCGACAGCTCCTGCTGCGCGACACCCACTCCGTGCGGCTCACCGGTGAGGGCGAGGCGATGATCGGATTCGCCCGGACGATCCTGGAGGCGCACGAGCAGGCGCTCGGGTACTTCGCGCGGACGCAGGTGAGCGGGCGGGTGCGGTTCGGCGCGTCGGAGGACTTCGTCGACACCGAACTGCCCCAGATCCTGCGGGGCTTCCGCCGGCGCAACCCGCAGGTCGACCTCGAACTCACCGTCGGGCTCAGCGCCGTGCTCTACGAACAGCTGGCCGACGGGCGGCTCGACCTGGTGCTCGGCAAGCGCCCGCCGGGCGGCGACTCCCAGGGCCAACTGGTCCGGCAGGACCGGCTGGTGTGGGTCGCGGCGGAGGACTTCCGGCTGGCCGACCCGGCGGAGCCGCTGCCGCTCATCGTCTACCCGCCGCCCAGCTTCACCCGGGCGCGAGCCCTGGAGGCCTGCGAGCGCGAGGGTCGGCCCTGGCGGATCGCCTGCACCAGCACCAGCCTGTCCGGCGTCCGGGCCGCCGCGCTGGCCGGACTCGGGATGGTGCCGCACGCCCGCAGCCTCATCCCGTCCGGCCTGCGCCAGGTGCCCGACCAACCGGGCCTGCCGGGCCTGCCGGACCTGGGGACCACCGACTTCGCCCTCACCACGGGACGCACCAGTGCCCGCGGTCCGGCCCGGGTCCTGGCCGAAGCCGTACTCGCGGACGCGTTCCGGCTGCAACGCGCCCCGGAGCGGGCCCAGCCCTGACCTGGTGTAGCCCCCTGACCGGGTGCGGCGCGGCCGTGCAAGACGGGCAGGCGCGGTGGCGGGCACGATCGTCCGGACACCCGACCGGAGAGGACCGTTCGCGATGACGACCCGTACATCGACGCCGTCGAACTCGCCGCCGCCATCCGGCGGAAGGAGGTGAGCCCGGTCGAGGTGGTCGGCGGAAGGTATTTGACGGCGCGTCAGCTGACCTGGGTGATCTTGCCATCCAGCGTCGCGCGGACCTGCTTGTCGGCGCGGGTGCCGTCGACGTTGACGAAGATCTGGATGGTGCTGGAGAACGGCAGGTTGCGCTTGATGACGGCTTCGCCGGTCTTGGCGCCCTCGATCTTCGACTCGTCGGCCGCCCCGGCGATCACCTTGGCGAGCACGTCGGACTTGACCTCGCTGCTGTCGAACAGGTTCGCCTTGAGGACGGCAGCGGGGTCGTCGCTGCCGGTGGTGGTGAGCTTGACGGGCCGCGGGTCCTCGACGCCCCCGTCGCGGTAGGTGAACTTGTTGACCTCGGTGGGCTTCGCGGGGTCGACGGCCTCGACCGAGACGTAGTCCGGGTACACGTCGATCTCAAGGACCTTCATTGGCGACGCGCCCACCTTCTTGGCCAGCGCCTGGAGGGCCTGGTCGATGGCCGGTGCGGTGAACAGGTCCGCGTTGGCCGTGGCGCTCGCGGTGCCCGCGGCGGCCGTGGTGCCTGCGGCGGCGGTGCTCGCCGTGGCCGTCGGGTGCGTCACGGAGCTGACGGCCGAGCAGCCGGAGAGCGCCACGGCGACGGCGAAGGAGAGCGTGAGGGCGGCAGTGAAGGAACGGCGGGACATGTGAGCGGTCTCCAGTGAAGGAATGAGTAGTGCCGACCGGTCGGAGGGGAGACGAACGGCCCTCTCCGGTCGGGTGCGCGGACGATCGTGCCCGCCACCGCGCCTGCCCGTCTTGGACGAATGTCGCGTAGCCTGCGGCCATGCATTCCACCGCGGCGCTCTGGGACGTCGCCGTCCCCTCCCTGCCCGGCCCGCTGCGGGGCGTCAGCATGGCCGGCTTCATCGACCACGCCGCCTCCCCGGTCGACCTGGACATGGTCCCCTACCCGGCCGTCACCATCGCCCTCGACCTCGGCGACGGGATCCTCGCCGTCGAGGACGGCACCGGCGGACGGCAGCACGGCACCGCGGTCGTCGGCCTCGGCGCCGGCGGCGTCCGCACGCACAACCAGGGCATCGAGTGCCTCCAGATCCGACTGTCGCCGCTGGTGGCCCACGCCGTGCTCGGGCCACCGGCCGAGCTCGTCTCTCTGGACGACCTCTGGGGGCGCGAGGCCGCCCGCGTCCGGGAACAGCTGCGCGACACCGCGTCCTGGGACAACCGCTTCGCGCTGGCGGCCACCGCACTCGCCCGACGGTACGCAGCAGGCCGCCCCGTCGCTCCCGAACTCCGCTTCGTCTGGGGCGAGTTGGTGCGCACCACTGGCGCGGTCCGGATCGAGGACCTGGCCGCCGAGACCGGCTGGAGCCGCAAACGCCTCTGGTCCCGCTTCCGCACCCAGCTCGGCCTCACCCCGAAGCGGGCCGCCCAGCTCATCCGCTTCGACCACGCCGCCCACCGCCTGGCGGCCGGCCGGCGTCCCAGCCAGGTCGCCGCCGAGTCCGGCTACGCCGACCAGTCCCACCTCAACCGCGACACCGCCACCTTCGCCGGAACGACCCCGACGGCTGTCGCGGAGGCCGCCTGGCTCACCATCGACGAGATCGCCTGGGCCCGCCCGGCCTACCTCCAACCGGGTCCGGCACCGTGCCCGGCGGCGGTCTCCTGCTTGTCGGGGTCTAGCCAAGGTATGTGCAAAAGGGGCCATGACATGATCTTGAAGCCCTGATTGGCTCCGCCGGATCCCTGCCACCGCCGGCTGAAGTCCTATCAGCGGATGGGCTGCTTCCCACTCGACTGCTTCGCCCTCGCCCAGCAACTCGACGGCCTCACCGACATCCCCGAAGCCTCAGGCCGAGGGCTGGAAGGTCGGCCCGGAGGACCTGGCCGGGGTCTCGCCCTACCTGACCGAGAAGATCATGCGGTTCGGCGAGTACTCCACCCACGAGCTCGACCTGGCCCCGGAGGCGTACGAGCCGCACCTGGACGTCGACTTCACCAAGCTCGACCCGCAGGATTTCGTTGCAGCCTCCTGATCGCCACCCGCCGCGGCGGACAGGGGCGGCACCGGCCGAGTCGGTGCCGCCCTACGAGACCGGGACTCAGCCGCCGTAGCGCCGCTGCCTGGCGGCGAAGCTGCGAACGGCGCGCAGGAAGTCGACCTCGCGGAACGCGGGCCAGTAGGCCTCGCAGAAGTACAGCTCCGAGTAGGCGCTCTGCCAGAGCAGGAAGTTCGACAGCCGTTGCTCGCCGCTGGTGCGGATGACCAGGTCGGGGTCGGGCTGGCCGGCGGTGTAGAGGTGCGGGGCGATGTCGTCGACGGTCAGGGCGTCCGCGGCCTCGGTCAGTGACGCGCCCGCTTCGGCTCGCTCGTACATCAAGTCGCGCACGGCGTCGACGACCTCCTGTCGGCCGCCGTAGCCGACGGCCAGGGTGACGTGAGCGCCGGTGGTGCAGGTGCGGGTGGCCTCGACGGCCTCCTTGAGGGCGCGGGCGGTGCTGTCGGGCAGGGCGTCGGTCATTCCGGCGAGGTGGACCTGCCAGCGGGCGCCCGGGCGGGTGAGGCGATCGACGACCACCTGCTCGATCAGCCGCATCAGGTAGGCGACTTCGGTGTCGCCGCGGCGCTGGAGGTTCTCGGTCGAGCAGACGAACACGGTGATGTGCTTGATCCCCAGGGCCTCGCACCAGGAGAGCACCTCCTCGACGTGCTCGGCGCCCACCTTGTGGCCGAGGCTCGGGTTGGCCATGCCCATCTGTCGGGCCCAGCGGCGGTTGCCGTCCATGATCAGCCCGACATGTCGGGGCAGCGGGCCGGCTATGACCTGGCGACGCAGGCGGTGGGCGTAGAGGGAGCGGAGCAGGTCGGGCATGGGCACCTCCGAGTGGGTCGGGAGCGGCTGCCGGTTCTGGCGGGCCACGGTGAGGCGGATGCCGCCCGGCTTACGAGGCCGACGGCAGGTCGCGTAGGTCGCGCAGGGTGCCCGCGCACACCGCCGTCAGCAGCAGCAGGCCCACGCCGATGCCGACGCCGAGCGGGTGGAATCCGGAACCGGTGAGCGAGAGTCCGAGGATGGTCGCGCCGCCGGTGGCGCTGGCGCCGGCGAGGGTCCACACCCCGACGCGGAGGCGGCCGGTGCCGGGTGGCACGACGGCGTTCGCGCCGACGCCGGTGAAGATGCGGGGGATCTGGATCGCTCCGAGGCCCAGGGTGATCCACCAGGCGGCGAGGACGGCGGTGCGCAGGGTGGGCGGTGAGGCGTCCGCGTCGACGCCGCCGTGCACCAGGACGACCACGGTCGTCCCGAGGAGTGTCGGTACGGCGAGGCGACGGAGCGCCCAGCCCAGCAATGTGATCGCGGCGCGCAGCGTGGGCCGGGGCCTGGGTGCGACGAGGGCGATGCCGAGCAGCAGCAGGGTGGTGCAGCCGTGCGTGACCTGCTCCCGGAGGCCGTCGGCGGGCAAGGGGCCGGCCTGTTCGGCGGCCAGGTGGCTCAGGAACCAGGCGGCGAGGGCGACCGTGATGCCCATGGTGGCCACCCGCCGCTGGCGCTGTGCCGGGGAGTCGGCGGGCCAGTGGGCCGGGTGCAGCCACATGTCCACGATGCCCGCGATGAGATTGGGCCAGGACTTCCAGCCCGCGCCCCGGGCCTCGTCCTCCACCATCGCGCCCCAGCGCTCGCGGAAGGCGTCCGGGTAGAGCCTGACCAGGCTGCGGGTGACGACGCTCATGCCGGGTGCACCCCCAGGCGCCGCAGTCCCGCGTTCGCGACCCGGGCCATGGCGCGCAGTTCGCGTTCCAGGACCTCGCGGCCGAGGCGCGTCAGCTGCACCGGGCGCTGGCGGCCCTGGCCGTCGAGCGGCTCGATCAGCCGCTTGGACTCCAGCCTGGCCAGCGCCCCGTACAGGCTGCCGGGGCCCAGCCGCTCCCCGGTCAGCTCCTCGATCGCCGTGTTGATGGCGTATCCGTGCAGCGGCCCGTCGGCCAGCGCGCAGAGCACCAGCGTCTGGGCATCGTTGGCTTGCATATCGCTCCTCCCGATCTGACGAAGCACCATACTACGTGCCACGAACTACACGCCACGTACTACGCGGCGTGTACTATCGCCGCCATGTCCCATGACTTGACGATCGATCAGCTGGAGGTCGGACACCCCGCTCGGCCTGCCGCTGCCGCGGCGCTGCTGACGTCCCCCGTCGGCGCCGCCGCCTTCACCCTGTTCGCCTACCTGACGACACAGGTTCGCGGGGTGCGGGCGGGCAGTCCCTGGCAGGACGATCCGTACGACGCAGTGGTGACCTTCACCATGTTCTTCGTCCCCCTGCTCGGCGCGCTCGGTGGGGCAAGGGCGCTGCTGTGCCGCCGCGACCGGCCGCTGCCGCGCTACCGGATCGAGCAGGTACTTCGGGCCGCGCTGGTCTGCACGCTGCTCATCGCCGCCACGCTCGCCACCGACTGGGCGGCGGTGGTCGCGAGGGCGGACCGCGCGTCCTGGGACGGCGGCACCCGATGGCTGATCGCGTCCCTGCTGCCGCTCACCGGGGTGACGGCCGGGAGCCTGCTGCTGCACCGCCGGGCGATCCGACGGCTACCGAAGCCGGTACGCGGGGCCGAGGACACGGGTGGGGACTGGTTGGACGACCTCGCATCCCTCGCGACTCTGCTCGCCGGCCCCCGCTCCCGCATGGGGCGCGCACTCGCTGCGCTGATCGGCCGCGGCAAGGTGCTCGGCTTCGTACGCCTACGCTTCACTCTGCTCTCCGCTGCGGCCGCTGTCGCCGCCGGCCTGCTGGTCGCCACGGGACTGGCTTCCGGCGAGGGCTGGCCCGGGGTACTGCTCTTCACCGTGGAGGCCGCGGTCTTCGCGGGCGGCACCTTCGCCTTCGTGATGATCTGCAACAGTGTCCTGCGGTTCGCCGCGCTTCCGTCCGCGTCGGGGACGCGACGGGCCGCCCGGATCGCGATCACCGCAGGCGCGTTGGCACTGCCGGTCTCGTTGGCGCTGCGGGACACCGCGTGGCAGCTGCTCGGGCTCGGCGACCAGGTCGACTCCATCGGGCAGTGGGCGGCCGTCACACTCACGTTCGCGCTACTGACCGGCACACTCACCTTCGGTGTGACTGCGACCGCAACCAGGGAGTGACAGCGGGAGGCACCCGGTCAGTTGCCGGAGCAGGGCGCTGCCGTTGAAGCTGGCTCACGGCCCGGGACGGACAACTTCCAGCACCAGCTCAGCCCACCACCGCGGTGTCATCCACCCCCGAGAAGTCGACCCGGCCCGCGGTCGACGGTGGCGATCCCTGGCGGGTACAGCTCCGGGCGGGCCGTCAAAATCAGGTGCTGCAGGGGATGCGCCGGGGTCCGGCCGGCTTCCGCCGGGCTTAGTGTCGGCGGCCGACGCGGAGCGGGAGGGGCACTCGGTGCCCCTCCCGCTCAGCGAACTCGCCCTGTGCTAGCGGACCTTGCGTGAGCAGGTCAGCAGGTCGTCCGGTCGTCCGGTCGTCCCGTCAGGTACAGGGGATCACCCGGCCCCCCGACACGACGCACTTGGGCGGCAGCAGGCGCTGGTGCCCCGTGTGCGTCTCCCACTGCACCCTGGGGATGGCCTTGATGATCGCCTGAAGCGCGTCGATGAAGGCCTCCAGGAACTGGCCCTTCCCCGCGGCGGCCAGCGCGTGGGCCGCGTCGATGGCAGCACCGTTGGCGTCGCCGGCCTGGAGGACCTGGATGTTGCCCAGGGGGCTGACCATCAGCCAGGCACCGTCGCGGCCGGGGGTTCCCGACGACCAGCAGACGCGGTCGTCGGCCGAGTAGACGACGAGGTTGCCGTCGTCCTGCATGACGGCCCGGAATCCGCAGCCCATGGTCTTGGTCTCCCACACCGGCCAGGTGTGGTCACCGAGGGCGTCGCCCTCCGTGTAGTAGGCGACGAGGTTGCCGTCCCGCTGCATTTCGAGACGGGTGGACTGCTCCGCCGCCGAGGACGTCAGCCGCTGACCCTGGCACAGGGTGTCTCCGTGCCACATCCACGCGGCGGAGGACTGCCGTCCGTTGCAGGTCGGGGGGAGCTGGATGCCCGGAGGCAGGCGCACTCCGCCCCCGCCCCCGCCACCGCCGCCGGTGTTGCCTCCCCCTCCGCCGCCACCGGTGTTGCCGCCCCCGCCGTTGCCCCCACCGGTGGCTTCGTCGAGCTTCCACCACTGGGCGGAAGAGGCGGCGCAGGCCCAGACGGCCAGGTCCTCGTTGTTGTTGACGGCGGTGAGGCAGCCGTTGTCGGCCACGGAGACGATCCGGTACCAGCCGGGCGTGCCCTCCTGGAAGCGCCAGAGCTGGTTGTTGTTGCCCTCCTGGGCGCTGGTGAGGTGCGTGCGGTGGGTGCTGGGATTGTGGTCCATCAGCATCGCCCCGGCGAACTTCGTCTCGATCTGCCACTGGTTGTTCGGCTTCTGCCACAGCATCCACTGCTGCGCCGTGTTGCCGTTCGCGCCGTTGGCCTTGATCCGGGTGCCGGCGGCGGTGTTGCCGCCGTCGAGGTCCGCGACCATGTCGTTGTTGCCGGAGTGCAGGACCGTGGTGACGCCGTGTCGCACCCCACTGCCGCCGCCGCCCTGCGGGGCACCCCCGTTCCCGGCGTTCCCGCCACCGTTCGAGCCGCCGCCAGGGGAACCACCGGTGTTGCCTCCCCCGGTACCGCCGCCGGAGCCGCCGCCCTGGGTCGGGCCGTTCTGGATGTTGTCCAGGCGCCACCGCTGCTTGTCCGAGCCGTCGCAGGCCCAGATGCCCAGCTGTTCGCCGGGGTTGGCGGCGGTCAGGCAGCCGTTGTCGGTGTCGCTGGTGATCCAGTACCAGCCGCCGCCGGCGTCGTGGAACGCCCAGTGCTGGTTGGCGTTGCCGTCCGCCGTCCGGATCAGGTGGGCCCGGTGGTTGCCCGGGTCGTGGTCCATCACCATGCCCTGGCCGGCCGCGGTCTTCCCGTCGGTGAGCAGGGTCTCGATGATCCACCGCCCGTTGGCCGTCGGCCAGAACGCCCAGCGCTGCGCGTCGTTGCCGTTCGCGGCGAGCGACTTGATCGACGTGCCCGAGGCGGTGTTCGCACCGTCGAGGTCCGCGACCATCGCGTTGTTCGCCGAACGCAGGGTGGCGACCTGCGACGAACCGATGCCGGGAACCACCGCCGGGGTCGTGCCGGGCTGTTGCGCGGGCCGCTGCGGCCCGCGCGGCGGAACGCTGTTCAGCCCCCAGCGCTGCCCGTCACTGGCGTTGCAGTCCCAGATCTGGAGCGCGGTGCCGTTCGCCGGGTTGCCGGCCGGGACGTCCAGGCACTTGCCCGAGCCCGGGTTGACCAGGGAGTAGTCCTGGCCCTGGCGCCAGGCCTGCGCCGCGGTGCCGTTGCAGTCGTACAGGTCCACCCGGGTGCCGTTGGCGGCGTTGCCGCCCGTGACGTCCAGGCACTTGCCGAACGCCTTCAGGGCGAACCCGCCGCCCGTCGCGACCGGGGTCCACCGCTGGGAGGCGGTGTTGTTGCAGTCGTAGATGTCGATCGGGGTGCCGTTCGCGGTGTTGCCGGCGGTGACGTCCAGGCACTTGGACGGGAACGCCGAGTAGACCGGGACCGCGGCGGCGCCATCGGGGTTCCCGCCACCGCCGGTCCCGTTGCCGCCGTTGCTTCCGCCACCGTTGCTTCCGCCACCGTTGTTGCCGCTACCGTCGGTCGGCGGGTTGTCGACTGCCTCGGTCAGCCGCCACTTCTGGGCGTTGGTGTCGTCACAGCCGCGGATCGCCAGATCCTCGCCGCCCGCCGTCGCCGTGAGGCAGCCGTTACCGGCCGCGCTGACCATCGTGAACCAGCCGCTCCCGGCATCGGCGAACCGCCACAGCTGGTTGGCGTTGCCGTCCTGTGCGCCCTGGAGGTGGGTGCGGTGGGTGTTGGGGTTGTGGTCCATCACCATGCCGCCGCCGAGCTTCGTCTCGATCAGCCACTGGCTGTTCGGCTTCTGCCACAGCGTCCACTTCTGCGCGTCGTTGCCGTTGCGGCCCTGCGCCTTGATCCGGGTGCCGGCGCCGGTGTTCGCACCGTCGAGGTCGGCGACCATGCCGTTGTTGCCCGATTGAAGCACCACCGTCCGGTTGTGCGCGGGCTGCGTGCCACCGGCCCCGAGCGGGGGCTGGGGCCCGGGCGTGCCACCGCCGTTGTTGCCACCGCCGTTGTCGCCGCCGGTGCCGCCGTTCGGACCGGTCAGGCGGAACTTCTGGCGGTCGGAGCCGTCACACGTGCCCACCGTCAGCGGCTGGCCGGCGGCGGACAGGGTCAGGCAGCCGCCGCCGTCACCGTTGGTGATCGTCGCCGAGCCGTTCCCGGCATCGGTGAACTTCCAGAGCTGGCTCGCCCGGTCCGCCGTCACGGCCTGGAGCGCCGTCCGGTGCGAACCGGTGTCGTGCCCGAGCACCATCCGCGCCTCCGGACGGCCGGCGCCGTAGGTGAGCCGGGTCTCGATCAGCCAGTTGCCGTTGCCGCGGTCCCAGAAGGCCCACCGCTGGGCGTCGGTCCCGTTGGGCTGGTACGCCTGCACGGGCGTGCCGGCCGCGGTGGCCGCCGCGCGCACGTCCGGCACCAACTGCGGGTCGGCCGCGGACGTGATCCCGACTCCCTGCGCCGGATCCGGCCGCTGGCCACTGCCGGGGCCACCACCGGGACCGCTACCCGGACCGCCCGGGCTCCCCCAGACGGGGAGGAGCGGGAACACGGGGAAGCCGGGCAGCTGAACTCCGGGCAGCGAAGGAAGGGGCCCACCACCGGGAGTGGTACCGGTCCCGGGGTCGGGGGTGCCGGTGCCGGGGTCACCGGGCTTCGTACCGGTCCCGGGATCGGGGGTACCGGTCCCGGGATCGGGGGTACCGGTCCCGGGATCGGGGGTACCGGTCCCGGGGTCGGGGGTACCGGTGCCGGGGTCACCGGGCTTGTCGCACGGTCGGGGTGCGGGCTCCGGCGGGAGCCGCTTGGAGGGCAGGTTCGGGAAGCCGGAGACCGAGGGCCAAGGCGTCGACGGCAGGCCGGGAAGGGCCGGCCACGGCACGCCCTGGAAGCCCGGGATCGACGGCCAGGTCCAGGACGGGACGCCGGGCAGCGACGGCCAGGCGTTGGCCGGCAGGTTCGGCGCACCCGGCCAGGAGATGGCGGGCATGTCCGGGTGGCCCGGCCACGGGACGTCCGGCGAGCCGGGCACCGCGGGCCACTTCACGTCCGGATAGCCGGGAACGGCCGGCCACTTGAGCTCCGGATGACCGGCGACCGCCGGTGTGGTGGGCCGGGGCCGCCCGGGGAGGATCACGTCGGTGCCGGCGCCTGGGCCGGACGAGGACGGCAGGATCGGCCAGGGGACGTCCTTGGTGCCGGGCATCACCGGCCACGGGAGGTTCGGGAAACCGTGGACGGCCGGCCAGTCACCGTCCCCCGGCATCACCGGCCAGCCCAGCGGCGGGAGTTGGGGAGCTCCCGGCCAGGACACCACGGGCAGATCGGGACGGCCCGGCATCGGCACATCCGGGTAGCCCGGCACCGAGGGCCACGGAATCCCCGGCGCGCCGGGAAGCGCGGGCCACGTCAGCTCGGGGTGACCCTTGACGGTCGGCCATGGCAGGCCCTGGTAGCCGGGGACGGTGCGGCCGGGGACGGGCGTCACCGGATCGGCCGGCGCGCACGGTGCGGCGAGGGTCCACTTCTGGGCGCTGCCGCCGTCACAGGGCTTGACGCTCAGGCCGACGGACTGCTGCCCGGCCATGGTCAGGCACTGCTGGTCGGCCGTGCTGGCCAGGCTGAACGTCCCGTCACCGGTGTCCTTGAACGTCCACCGCTGGTTGGCGCTGCCGTTCGGCTTGCCCGCGTCGTCGTTCTGCACCGGCAGCAGGAAGGTCTTGTGGAGGTAGAGGTCCTGGTGGAGGACGACGTCCTTGGCGAGGGCGCTCTCCACCACGTACTGGCCGGGCGACACCTCGCGCAGCCGCCAGTTCTGCGAGGCGGAGCAGTTGCGGGTGTACGCCTGGACCGTCGTGCCGTTGAAGGTCGTCCCGTCACGCGCGTCCAGGTTGTAGGTCGGGCTGTCCGCGGCCGCTGCTGCGGTGAGCTGGAACGTCGCGCCGTCGAGCGGGCGCGGTCGGCCGCTGCCGCTGCCGCCACCGCTGCTGGGGTCGGCGGTGGTGCCGGGGGCGGCGATGCCGGGCGCAGTCCCGCCGTCCGCGGCCGCGTCCATGGACACCGCCGGCGGTGCCGCCCCGGTGACGCCGACCGGCGCGACCGAGCGCAGGGCGGCCTGAGTGGCGGGCGTCGCCGATGTAGTGGGCGGCGACGTGGTGGGCGGCGGGCAGCTCGGCTTCTCGGGGGCGGGGACCTTGCGGCACGCGTCCCGGTCGGCCGGAGTGGGTGCCATGAGTCCGACCGGTGCCTGCGGGCTCCAGCCGTAGCTCAGCAGATCGGGCACGGAATCCCGCTGCGGCGCGACCGCGTGCGGATTCTCGACGGTTTCGAGCTGCGTCGGCCGCCCCTTCTTCTCCAGACCCTTATCCGTACGGACGAACTCCTGGCTGTACTTCGTCGCGGACACCACGAAGCTGCCCGGGATCCGTCCGATCGCGGCCCACTCGAACTCCCCGATGCTGCTCTGCGGGGGCGTCGTGTACTGGATGGGAATGGAGAAGAAGCGCTTGTCAGGGCGGATCTTGTAGACCCAGCCCGTCTTCGTGCCGCCGGCGGCCGGTCCGTCGTCGTTGCCCACGCGGGAGAATCCGCTGTACTCGGTGGCGAACCTCAGCGCCGGCGCCTCCTGGGCGGACGTGCTCACGTAGACGGGCTTGGGGAGCTCCTCGGCGGTGTGCGGAGTGCCCGTGACGTGATGGGGCACCGAGAAGTCCGGCTTGTCCACCGCTGTGCCCCAGGAGGTGAACCCCTCGCTGAACACCGTGTCCGGGTCGGCCCCTTCATAGGGCCAGCCGAGTTCGACCAAGTCCTTCTGTGCGTCGGTGACACGCATGGTCAGTCCCACCCCGCGGTACACGAAGTCGGGGAGCCGCATGCTCGTGTCGAGGCAGGGGTGCAGGTAGGGCGGCGCCTCGGCCGCCTGGGCGGCCGGTGCGACAGCGCCCAACAGGGGGACCGTCATCACCCCCGCGATCAGAGCGGCCACCAGGGGCCGCACGTTGCTACTAAGGAAATCCCGGCGCATGGGCGTCGGCGACCTCGCCTTCATCTGAACATGCCGATCAGCCCGCAACCGAGACGGTCACGGGCGTGCACGAACGTAGGTCGAGGTGGTCAACAACGCGTATACGCGCGACTTCCGCCCCGGAGAGGCTGTCGGAGACCCGTTGCGGTGGCGCCCGGGACAGTCCCGGGATCGCCCGCCGAGGGCTTCACGCCCGGTCCCACCGGCCGCCGGTTGTCGTCGGTGTGCGCGTCAGGCCGGCAGCCAGTGCAGTTCGTGTGCCAGGGTTCTGGCGGCGGCGCGGATGCGGCGGTGCAGTGGCGACGGGTCGCGGGGGAGGACCAGGTGGAACGTGAGGCCGGGCGCGTCCCGTAGTGGTCGCCAGGTGAGGCCGGCCGGTTGGGTCGTGGCTGCGGCTTCTCCGGCCGGGGCGAGGGTGAGTCCGTCGCGCAGGTCGTGCTGGGACAGGTCGAAGGAGACGGCGGGTGTGCGGAACCGGGGGTGTGGCCGGGTGCCCTGGAACAGGGCGGACAGCTGGTCGTGGATGACGGGGTTGGCCGCACGGTCCGGGAGTCGCAGCGGGTAGGCGGCCGCGTCGGCGATCTCGATCTCCGGGTGTTCGGCCAGTGGATGGTGCTGCGCCAGCTGGACCCCGATGCGCGTGCGTCGTAGCAGCAACCGGCGTACGCCACGGCCCGGTTGCTCGCCGCGGGTGATGCCGGCGTCGATGCGGCCGTCGGCGACCGCGGGGGAGATCTCCGGTGTCGCCATCGGGACCGCGCCCACCTGGAGTCCGCTGTTGTCGCGGATCAGTCTGTCCACCAGGGCCGGTGCGGTCCCGGCCCCGGCGCTGAGGCTGTATCCGATGCGCAGCGTGCCCAGTTGGCCGGCTCCCGCGCTCCGGGCGGTGTCCCAGGCCCGGTCCAGTGCCGCCAGCGCGGGCGGTGCGGACTCAGCCAGAGCCGCACCGGCCGTGGTCAGTGCGACGCTGCGGGTGGTGCGGACCAGCAGGGCCGTACCGAGTTCCGCCTCCAGTCGGCGTATCCGGGCGCTGAGTGCGGGCTGTGCGATGCCGATCCGTGCGGCTGCGCGGGTGAAGTTCAACTCCTGTGCCAGCACCAGGAAGTAGCGCAGGCTCACGGTGTCCGGCGGCACCTGCCCTCCCTGCGGATTGATAACGATCCGTTCTGAGTCTAGCCCGTACCGGTCTTTCCCCTGACTGCTCGTCAGGTCCTAGCCTGCGGATGCCGGGATCGATCGTCGATCCGGGTGCCGAGACGCAGTCGGGTGTGTCCGGCCGAACACAGGAGGTTTCCGTGGCCAAGGGCTACTGGGTCAGTGTCTACCCCGCCGCTTCCGACTCCGAGGTGCTGACCGCCTACGAGGAGTTGGCCGGTCCGGCGGTCCGGGCCGGGGGCGGGCGCCTGCTGTCCCGTGGCCGTCGAGTCGTCGCCCGGGAGGCCGGAATCACGCAACGTGTGGTTCTGATCGAGTTCGACGGCTTCGAACAGGCCGTCGCGGCCTACGGGAGCGAGGCGTACCAGCAGGCGCTGGCTGCCCTCCCCGACGGCTTCGAGCGCGACTTCCGCATCGTCGACGGCATCGACTGACGGTCATCGGGACGACGGTGGCGAGTGGATGCTCTCCGGGGCCGGTGGTGTTCGGTCACTTCACCGGGTGGGGGCCGAAGTGAGGACGGAAGTGCAATGCCCGGAATTAGCAGAAGCAATGGAGTGGCAAAGGTATTTCCCGAACGGCCTTATGATCAAGCCGTGAATCACGAGGTCATCGATGGAGTCCCTGTTCTGTGGGCGGAAGCGCCCGGTCCGCTGGAGGCCGCCCTGCTGTTCGGGTGCGGGGCCCGGGACGAGTCGTTCCGCACGCTGGGGGTGACCCATCTGGTGGAGCACCTGGCGATGGGCACGCTGCCCCGGCTGCACCACGAGCACAACGCCTCGGTGGGGCTGACCACGACCGAGTTCACCTGTTCCGGGCGGCCCGAGCAGGTGGTCGAGTTCCTCGGCCTGGTCTGCCGGGCGCTGGGGGCGCTGCCGCTGGAGCGGATCGAGCGGGAGGCGGGGGTGCTGGCCGCCGAGGGTGGCATGTCGGCCGACCCGGTCACCGGCGAGTTGCTGTCGCACCGCTACGGGGTGCAGGGCGTCGGCCTGGCTGCCTACCAGGGCCCCGGCCCGGACCGGATCCCGGTCGAGGCGGTCCGGGAGACGCTCGCCCGGTACTTCCACGCCGGTAACGCCGTCCTGGTGCTGACCGGTCCGCCGCCGGCCGGACTGCGGCTGCCGCTGCCCTCCGGCGAGCGGCCGCCGCGCGGCGCCACCCAGCCCGTCCTGCGTGGCGGCGCCGCCTGGTACCAGGAGAACGTGCCGAGCCCCGGCCTCGCCCTGCACGGCGACCTCGACGACGACGCGCTGTTCCTCGCCGTCGAGGTGCTGGCCAACCGGCTGCGCGAGACCGTCCGCCACCAGCACGGCCTCTCCTACGACGTCGGCCGCGACACCGTGTTCGTCGGCCCCGGCCAGGGCGAGCGCACTCTCGTCCTGGACGCCCGCGAGGGCCAGGACCAGCGGGTCGCCGAGCTGCTCTGGGCCGAGACGGTCCGGCTGGCCCGGGACGGCATGTCCGAGCAGGAGCTGGCCGAGGAACTGGCCGGCGTTCGCGAGGCCTTCCAGGACCCGCGCTCGACGCCCTTCGAACTCCGGGAGGCCGCGGCCGAGTCGCTGTTCGGCGGCGACTACCGGGACGCCGACACCCGGCTCGACAGCCTGACCCGGGTGACCCCGGACGGGGCCCGGCAGGCGCTCGCGCAGGCCCTGCGCACCGCGGTGCTGGTGGTCCCGTGCGGCACCGAGCCGGACGTGCGGCAGTCGGACGGCACCCCGCTGCCGAAGTACTCCTGCGGGGGCGGCGGTCAGCGACTCCCCGCCGCCGGAAGGACGTTCCGGCCGCCGCTGCTCGCCCGGTTGTTCTCCTCGAACGCCCGCCGGATACGCCTGGTGGTGGACGAGGCGGGACTGTGGATGGGCCATCCCGACGGCACCGTCTGCCACGTCCGGTACGACGAGGTGGTGGGTGTGGAGACGGACGGCCCGAGCCGGGTGGTGTTCGGCCGCAACAGCTGCTTCATCCCCGTCGTGTCCGACCTGTTCCCCGACGCCGCCCCGGCGGTCGCGGCCATCGACGCGGCCGTCCCGGAGTCCCTGCGCTACCCGGTCTCGGCGTTCCGCCCGACCGAGTGAGCCGGCCGACTGACCCGGCCGCCGGACTCCTGGACACCCCGGCCGCACGCCGCCGTCGGCCCGCCTCTGGTCAGCGGTGGCGGCGGTCGCGTCGGCTGACGAGCCGAAGGCGTGGGGAGGGCAGCAGGAAGCCGGTGAAGCCGACTTGGAAGAGGATCAGGCCGATCAGCCACCACGTGCCGCCGAGGAGCAGTCCGGTGAACATCGCCGGTCCGCACAGCAGGAAGGCGAGCACGGTCCTGTGGTACTCGTTTTCCCGCATCGGGGCGGTCAGCAGGAGCAGGACCAGCGACGGGACGCCGACGTAGATCGACAGGAACAGTCCCAGCAAGGCGAAGTACCCGTCCGCCTCGTTGAAGAGGGCGAGCCCGCCGACCACGGCTCCCCAGCCGCACGCGAGGGCGATCAGGTATCCGGCCGCCGCGCGCAGGAACCACAGCAGGGCGCTCTCGACCCTCAGCACCATCCCCATCGGCACCGGCTCCCCCTCGTCCGCTCCTGAGGTCGATATCGTCGCAGGAAAATTGAACATGTTCAATATGAAGGCGGAAAGCCGAATGCGCGGTGGTGAAACCGCCCACTCCGCGGGCCCGGGGTTGTCACGAGCCCGCGCAGGAACCCGGACACGTTCTCGGGGTTGCCCCTGACGCGGCCCCGAGAGGCGGGCGGGTCGAATCAGTGGTCAGTCCTGATGACACGTCAGATCCTGGCTGGGAGCGTGGAACCGACGGCCACCGGTCAAGGGAGTTGACGTGATGTGGGGTAGGGGAGTGCGCCGGGCGCCGATCGTGGGCGCGGCACTGGTCGCGGGTATGGCGATGACGTTAACGGCCGCACCGGCCAACGCGGCGTCGCCGAGGTCGGCCACGCAGGGTACGGACACAGCTGTACGGCTCACCCTGCCCGCCCCGACGGGCCGGCACGCGCTGGGCACGGTGTCGCTGCACCTGGTCGATCCCACGCGCCGGGACACCTGGGTACCCGGCCGGCCGGTGCGCGAGTTGATGGTGCAACTCTGGTACCCGGCGGATCACTCGCCCGCGCACCCGAAGGCGCCGTACATGACCCCCGGCGCCGCCACGACCTTCATGACCACCAACGGCCTTCCCGCCGACCGGATCACCCTGCCCGTCACCCACGCGGGCCAGGGCGTGCCCGCCGAGCCCGGCCGCTTCCCGGTGCTGCTCTACGCCCACGGCTCGCACGACAACCGCGCCGGCAACACCGCACTGCTCGAAGACCTGGCCAGCCACGGGTACATCGTCGTCTCGATCGACCACACCCACTACGCCGAGGAAGTCGAGTTCCCCGACCACCGCGTCGAGACCGAGGTGCACGACCCCGATCCCGTCCACGAACTGGACACCCGGGTCGCCGACGTCCGCTATGTCCTGGACGAGATCACCGCCCTGGCACACGGCGCCGATCCGGACGCCGAGCACCGGGCCCTGCCCCGACGGCTGGCCAGGACCCTGGACCTCGACCGCATCGGCATGTTCGGCGCCTCCTTCGGCGGCGTCGAGAGCGCGGCGGCCATGAACGCCGACCCGCGGATCAGGGCCGCGGCCAGTCTGGACGGTCCGCTCGCCGAGCCGGGGTTCGGACCGATCAGCCGCGACGGTGTGACCAAGCCGCTGCTGAACCTCACCTCGGCCGCCGCCGACGGCCATCCCCCGATTCGCCCGCTGCTGCACGGCTGGGGCCGGGTGTACCGGATGGACGGCAGCGAGCACCTGACCTACTCCGACGGCGAGGTCCTCATCCCCCAGGCCGAGCCGGTGCTGCAGATCCCCGCCGACCAGCTGACCCAGCAGTACGGCACCATCGCCCCACGACGCGCC
The DNA here is from genome assembly GCF_040303245.1 of Kitasatospora sp. NPDC096077. Lineage (NCBI taxonomy): Bacteria > Bacillati > Actinomycetota > Actinomycetes > Kitasatosporales > Streptomycetaceae > Kitasatospora > Kitasatospora sp. NPDC096077. The sequence continues at coordinate 26,267 of NZ_JBEOSV010000068.1, forward strand.
CTGCGCCTCGAACGCACCTATCTGCGCGCCTACTTCGACCTGCGACTGCGGGACCGCCACACCTGCCCCGACCTGTTCGACGGCCCCTCCGCCGCGTACCCCGAGATGCAACCCGGCGCCTGAGCGGCCGGCCGCGTCCGCATGCCGGCCGGCCCGTCCGGTCGAGACCATGTGCCACCGGACCCGTACGCTCGACTCCGTGCCCCGCGATCCGAAGAAGCCCCGCCAACTCGTCGCCGACGGACGCGTGTTCCTGTGGACGCTCCGCCACGATCACCGCACGCTGGACGACGGCCGGTCCGAGGGCTGCCGCGAGACCCTCACGCTGCACCCCCAGCCCGTCGGCACCGGCGGCCCGCTGCGCATCGTCTTCGCCCAGGGTCCGGGCCGGTACGTCGGCGGGTTCCCCCTGGGCTCCGGGGACGTGGGGTACGTCCGGGGCGGCTCCCTGAACCTGCACGAACCGGGCGCCGTCCGGGCGTTGCTCGATGTGGCGTCGGCCCGCGGGTGGCAGCCGGGACGGCGGCGGGCGGAGGAGGTCGACGGCTGGTCCCTGCTGGAGGCGGCAGTCGCCGTGCGAGCCGGGGACACCGGACCCGCGGGCCAGGTCGCGGAGGGGAGGTAGCGGGCTGCCGGCGGGCGAAGGAGCAGGGAGACGGCGTGGCCCGGCCCGACCACGAGGAACCGAAGGCTCCTCAGCGGGAACCGGCGGATCGGAAGCTGTGTTCTGCGGGGTGGTGGTCGAGCCTGGTGAGGGCGTCGCGCAGGGCGGCGCGGGTGGTGACGCCGAGCTTGGGGAAGACGCGGTAGAGGTGGGCGCCGACGGTGCGGGGGGAGAGCCGGATGCGTTCGCCGATCTCCTTGTTGGTCAGGCCGCCGGCGGCGAGTTCGGCGACGCGCAGCTCCTGCCAGGTCAGCGGCACCGCGGCGGGCACCGCGGCGGGCCGTGCGGCGGACACCACGGCAGGCGGGGCAGTGGACACCGCGGCGGGCGGTGCGGTGTCGGTGGCGCGCAGTTCGGCGCGGGCCCGGGCGGCCCAGGCGGTGGCGCCGAGCCGTTCGAGTGCCTCGGCCGCCGGGGCGAGGACCGCCCGGGCCGCCGCGCCGCCGCGGCTGCGGCGTATCCGGGTGCCGTACGCCAGCCGGATGCGGGCCAGTTCGAACGGGTACCGGTCGGCGGCCGGGTGGGAGCGGACCCGGGCGTACAGGTCCGCGGCCTCGTCGTCGTCCTCGGCCGTGATCGCCAGCGCCCCGTAGGTGACCAGGGCCAGGCGCGGGGAGGTGTCGGGCAGCCTGGCGTCCCGGGCGGCGAGGGCGTGGGCGCGGGCCTGCTGGGTGCGGCCGGTGTGCAGGGCCGCCTCGACCAGGTCGAGGAGGGTGCGCGACGCCTGGTGGTGGTAGGGCCGGAACGCACCCGGCGCGGTGATGCCGGTGGCGTGCAGGAACGCGGACTCGTGGTCGCCCGCCCCGAGGGCGGCGCTCGCGCCGGCGGCGTCCGCGAGCCCGGTCAGGAATCCGATGCCGCGCGGGCGCGCCCACGCGTCGACCTCGGCCCGCAGGTCGTGGGCCTCCCGGGTGCGGCCGCGGACGGCGGCGAGGTGGGCGAGGTAGGCCCGGGTCTGGTGGGCGAAGAGCTGGTTGTCGGCCTCGGTGGCCAGGGCGAGGGCGCGGTGGCCGGTGCGTTCCGCGGCGTCCCACTGACCGAGCGCGGTCTGGTCGAGCATGATCAGGTGCAGCATGACGATGCCGCTGGACGTGGCGCCGGTGTCCAGTTCCCGGTCCACGACCCGGTCCAGGTACGGGCGCAGCGGGCACAGCGCGTCGAGGTGGTGGGCCGAGACGGCGAGGCGGGTGACGTCCCAGGGGTCCTGGTTCTCCGGGTTCGCGGCGGCGCGTTCGATCCGCTCGGCCCAGCCGGAGCCGTGCCGGAGGACGTCGCTCCAGGTGTCGGCGTACATCCGGGCCCGTTCGGTGGCGAGGCCGCCCAGTGAGGCGAGGAGCTCGTGGGTGCGCTGCCAGGTGGTGCGGCTGCCGGCGTACTGGCTGGCGGCGAGCAGGAGGCTCACGAGGCGGTCGAGCATCGCGTCGTGACGGTCGGGAGTGGGGCCGGCGGCCACGTCGTCGCACTGCTGCCGGAGCAGCTGTCCGGGCTGCTCGTGCCGATGGTGTCGCTGGAGCGGGTGGAGCCGGTGGAGCCGGTGGAGCCGTTCCACCGCCGCCGCGACCTGGCGGTGCACGGTCCGGACGGCGCCGTCGCGGTAGAGCGCGAGGTAGGCGTCGGCGAGGACGGCGGCGGGGTTGTCGTCCTCGCCGGGTACGGAGGCGGCCAGCGCGAGGCTGCGGGCCCGGCCGGGCCGGTCGGCCTGCCCGGCGACGTACGCCGCCTCACCGAGCCGCCGGGCCCGTTGCGCCCGGTCCTCGCTCAGTTCGGCGGCGCGGGTCAGCCAGGCCACGGCCATCCGCGCGCCGCCACGCCGGGTCACCGACCGGGCGGCGGCTTCGAGGGCGGCGGCCACGCCCTCGTCGGGGTCGACGGTGGCGGCCGCCAGGTGGGTGGCGCGCCGTTCCGGGTCATCGCGGTGGACGCGGGCCAACTGCCGGTGCGCGCAGCGGCGTTGGTCGGGCGTGGCCAGTTGGACGACGCTTGAGCGGACCAGCGGGTGGCGGAAGACGAGGTGGCCGCCGGCCGGTTCGACGACCAGCAGGCCGCAGGCGAGCGCCTCGTCCACGTCGCGCATGCGGTAGCGCGCGGCCGGGGCGGGGCCGTCGCCCGGTCTGGCGGTCGCACCGTCGAGGGCGCCGGCGAGCAGCTGCGCCCGGACGGCGGGGGCGAGGCGGGCCAGGCGGGTGGCGTAGATCTCCTGGATGCGCCGGGGCAGCGGTACGGGGTCCGGGCCGAGGAGGATGCCGGGCGCCGGGGCGTCCGGGCGGGCCTGGAGGTGGGCGGGCAGTTCCAGCAGGGCGAGCGGGTTGCCGCGGGCGGTGTCCAGTACGAGGGCGCGCAACTGCCGTTCCAGGCGGGGGTGGTGGTGGTCCAGCAGGCGGGTGGCGTCGGTGTCGGTGAGTGCGCCGATCGGCGCCTCGGGCAGCGCGGCGGTGTCGAAGCGGGAGGCGGTGTCGCCGCGGACGGCCACCAGCAGCCGGACGCCGGGCCGGCCGGCCAGTCGACGGCCGACGAACCCGCAGACGTCGGCGCTGGCGTCGTCCAGCCACTGGCCGTCGTCGAGGACGAGCAGCAGCGGCTGCCGCGCGGCGGCCGCGGAGAGCAGGTCGAGCACGGCGATGCCGAGGGCCATGACGGAGGGCGGCGGGCCGTCCGTCCGGCCGAAGGCCGTCCCGAAGGCGGTCCCGAAGGCGGTCCCGAAGGCGGTCCCGAAGACGGCCCGGGCGGCGGGGTTCAGTCCCGGGTCGGGGTGGGCGCCGTCCGGGAGCAGGGGGTAGAGGAGTTGGTGCAGCCCGGCGTGCGGCAGGTCGGCCTCCGCCTCGACGCCGGTCGCGCGGATCACCAACTGGCCTTCTTCGGACGCGAGTTGTGCCGCCAGGTCGAGCAGGGCGCTCTTGCCGACGCCGGCCTCGCCCCTGAGTACCAGGGCCTGCCCGCCCGGGGCCCGGACGAACGCGGCCAGCCGCGCCCGTTCGCCGTCCCGACCGACCATCACCATGCCCGGCTCCACGCCCGGTCCCCTTCCTGCGCCCCCCGCCGTATTCAACTGGACGGTTAGTTGATTAGATTGTGCTCAGGTCAAACTGTCAAGTAAACGGTTAGTTAGGAGCTGGGTGCATGGAGCGTGACGCCGAGGCGACCAGACGCAGACTCGTCGCGGCCGGCCGGGCCGAGTTCGCCGCACACGGGCTGAACGGGGCCCGAGTCGACCGCATCGCCGCCGCCGCGCGGAGCAACAAGGCGCAGATCTACCACTACTTCGGCAACAAGGCCGGGCTGTTCGACGCGGTCTGGGACGAACTCGTCGAGCAGATCGTGGTCGGTGTACCGCTCGACGTGGACGACCTGCCCGGCTTCGCGGCCGACCTGAGCGACCTCTACGCGCAGTTCCCGGACATCCCGCGGATCGTCACCTGGCAGCGCCTGGAACGCGGCGAGGCGCTCAACGACCTCGGGGTCGCCGAGGTGCGGGAGCGGACCGCCGCCATCGCCCAGGCGCAGGCCGGGGGCCGGGTCTCGACCCGCTTCGAACCCGAGATCCTGTTCCCCCTGCTCGCCCACCTCGCGATGCTGTGGGCCGCCGCCAACCCGGAGGTGCTGACCGTCGTCGACCTCGACGACCGCGCGCGCCGCCGGGACGCCGTACGCCGCATCGCCGCCGCCCTGGTCGAGTGAGCCCACCCGGCCACCGCCCCGCCGGCGCCGCCTGAAGCCCGCCGCCTGAAGCCCGGCGCGGGAAGTCGGCGGGGCCGACTCCCTGTGCAGCGTCAACCGTGCGGACGGGCACCGGGCTTCCGCCGCCACAGCCGGGTCCGCTGTGGCGGCGGGAGCCCGGTGAGGTCACCGGGACGGTCCACCGCGACCGGAAGGCGGCCTGCGGGACGAGCGCACGCGAAACGGCTGGTATTACTAGGGCATGCAGGAAGAGATTGCACGCTCCGCGATCGACACGTTCATCTCCGCGTTCAACGCCTCGGACGACAGCTATGTGACCGCCCTGCTCTCCCAGGCCCTGACCTCGGACGTGGTCTTCTGGGGGCCGTTGGGCCGCAGCGAGGGAATCGCGGCGGTCGAGCGGTTCGTGCTGGAGCTCCGGCGCCACCCGGCGGGGCCCGGAACGATGGCGCGCTGCTCGGAGGTGGACATGCCCGACGAGTGGGCCCGCTACCAGTGGGTCTTCACCACGCCGGACGGAGGTCCCCACCTCGCGGGAACGGACGTCGTCCACCTGCGGCGGAGCCTCATCGACCAGGTCATCGTCTTCGCGGGCGAGATCAAACCGTCCGCCTCCTGAGCCGTCCTCTTCCGGTTGATGCGAACGTCCGGCTGAGGTAACCAGCCGGACGTTCGCCATCCGGTCACCGGGTCCGCCGTCATCGCTGCAACCCCCGGTCAAGGCAGTGTGCGTGAAGGCGGGCGGTGGGTTCAGTGCCGGCGGTCGGGCAGGGCGGCGTGGAGGCGGTAGCCGCCGTCCGGGGTGGGGCCGCTGGTCAGCGTCCCGCCGAGGTTCTCGGCGCGTTCGCGCAGGCCGATCAGTCCGTGGTGGGAGCTGGGCAGGTGGAGGCCGGGGCGGGTGGGGGCGGTGTTGGTCACGGTCACGTCCAGGCCCGGTCCGGGCCGGTGGATCTCGACCGTCGCGGTGGCGCCGGGGGCGTGCTTGCGCACGTTGGTCAGGGCTTCCTGGACGATCCGGTAGACGGTGCGCTGGACGGCCGGGCTGGTGTCGTCGGGCACCTCGCCCACCAGGCGGGCGCCCAGGCCGCTGCCGGCCACCAGGTCCACGAGTTGCGCGGCGCCGGGTTGCGGGGTGATCTCGGTGTCCCGGCTGCCGGAGGCCCGCAACAGGGTGACCATGTGCCGCAGCTCGTCCAGCGTGGCCACACTCAGCTTGCGGATCGTGCGGGCCGCCTCCCGGGTCTCGGCGCTGTCGGTGCCGACCTGGAGCGCGCCGGAGCGCACCGCGATCAGGCTGACCTGGTGGGACACCACATCGTGCATCTCCCGTGCGAGCTGCGCCCGTTCACGGGCCAGGACGGCCTGGGCGTGCAGTTCGCGCTCGTGCTCCTGGGCCTCGTGGAGCCCGGCCATGCTACGGGCCAGTTCCCGGCGGGTCTGCAGCAGCCGACCGAGGAGGACCGCCGCACAGGCGGGAAGGAGCGTGCCGCTGAGGAACCAGAGGTGTTGCAGAGCACGAACGGCCAGGAGCGGACTGAAATCGATGCCGGCGTGCTGATCGGCGTACATCGCCGCCGTGAAGCACACCAGGCCGGTCAACGCCCAGCGCGAGGACCGCTCGGCCAGCGTCAGCAGTGCCACCAACGCAGCCAGTGGATGGTGCTCGTGGGCCAACACCGCCAGTACGGCCGTGCCGGCGAAGACCGGGACAGGAAGTCGCCTGCGCAGCAGCAGGAGCAGCGCCGCCGAGACGCCCAGGAGCAACCGTCCCAGTTCCATGGAAATGAACGAACGGTGCGGATCCTGCTGACAGTGGTGTATCACCAGGCTGTTCAACCAGGCCAGGATCAGGGCGCCTGTCACCAGTAGGGCGTCGAACGTCCACGGTGACAGCGCCCGCCTGCTCCGCAGCCCCACCGCCGCACGGTGTGCCCACACTTCTCCTGCACCGGCCGTGCTCACCGGTCGTCGTCCTCGGCGAGCAGACCGGCGCGCTGCGCCCACAGGGCGGCCTGGACGCGGTTGGCGACCGACAGCTTGGTGAGGAGCGTGGCGACGTGGGCTTTGACGGTGCTCGTGCTCAGGTGCAGGAGGGTACCGATCTCGCCGTTGGAGAGTCCCTGGGCCAGGTGGACGAGGACGTCACGTTCGCGCTCGGTGAGGTTCTCGGTGCCGGCGGCCGCGGAACCGGGTGCGCGGTGGTGGCGGAGGTAGCCGTCGATCACGGTCGGGACGACCTTCGGGGCGAGGACGACGGCGCCCTGGAAGAGGGAGCGGACCATCGGGGCGAGATCGTCGGGGTCGGTGTCCTTGAGCAGGTAGCCGGAGGCGCCGTTGCGCAGGGCCTGGGCGATGTACTCGTCGGAGTCGAAGGTGGTGAGCATGGCCACGACGGGCGGCTCGGGGAGCTCGGTCAGGCGGCTCAGGATGGTCAGGCCGTCGACGTCGGGCATCCGGATGTCCAGCAGCACGAGGTCCGGGGTGTGTGAGGCGACCGCTTCCAGGGCCTGTCCGCCGGGGACGGCGGCCACCACCTCGATGTCGTCGGCGGCGTCGAGGATCAGGGAGAAACCCGATCTGATCAGTGCCTCGTCGTCCACCACCGCAACCCGGATCACGTTCACGCCCTGCCTTGTCGTCCTGTCCGTCGGATCCGGTCGACCATGCAGAACCCGTCCCGTCCGTGCGCCGCGAGTCCGGCGGGCGCCGTTCCGAGGATAACTGATCGTGTCCGATCGATCCTTCTGGGTGCAATGTCGCCGAGGTCCTCACCCCGGGGCGGGGCATCCGCCGATGCCCCGCCCCGGGGGCGCTCTGTGTGCGGCCTCCGCTGTCTCGCCTTGCCGGGCCGCAGCCGTGCGGGCGGAAGCGGCGGCCGTGCCCCGTACGTCGGCGACGGCGGCCCCGGTGCGGGCCCGGGCGGTGTGGCCTACCGCCCGGGCCCGCACGTCGTTCACACGTCGCTGCCCCCTCCCCTCCTGGGAGGCAGAGACGTGTGAGGTCTTCGAGGCGGGCCGCAGCGCCGACCGCCGGCGCCCACGACGCCTCACGGCCTACGCGGACGACCACGAGGCGGGGCTCAGCCTCTCCCGCACCGAGGGAGTCCCGTAACCCCCGGACCGGCCACTCCCGGTCGGCCACCCGGCCACTCCCGACGGGCCACCCGGCCAGTCCCGGACACCCGGATGCGCAGGCTCCGGGAAACAGGGGCCGACTGTCCGGCGTGGACGCGTGCAAGGGGCGATGATCGCCCCGATGCCCTGGCCCTGGGCCGCGGCGGAGACCGGGAGCTGCTCCAGGTCCGCGTGCGGGCGGTGGGTGGGGCGCTGGTGGTGCAGCTAGGTCCTGTCCGGCCGATCGCGCCCGGCAAGATAGGCCGGACAGGACCTAGGGGGAGGGGCCCCGGAGGGCGTCAGGCCAGGAACCCCCGCAGCAGCGAGGCCGTCGCGGCGAGGTGCTCCTCGGTGGCGCGCCGGGCGCCGTCGCCGTCGCCGTCGAGGATCGCCCGGACCATCGCCCGGTGCTGTTCGGCGGCGTGCTCGATGTTGCGTTCCAGCATGGGGATCGCGTTCAGCAGGTCGTTGAGGCGCATGCGGGCCCCGGTGATGGCGGCGGCGAGGGCGGGGGAGCCGGTGAGCTCGGCGATGGCGAGGTGGAAGCGCGAGTCGAGCTGGCGGTACTGCTCCGCCGGGGCCGCGTCCAGTTCGGTCAGCCGCTCCTGGAGGTGGGCCCGCTGCTCGGCGGTCAGCGGGCGTCGGGCGGCGGCCTCGGCGGCCCCGACCTCCAGGACCTGCCGGTAGGTCAGCGCGTCCTCCAGTTCGCCGCCGAGGTCGCGCACGGCGCGGCGCAGGTCGGCGACGTCCGGTTCGGGCATCCGGTAGGTGACGAAGGTCCCGCCGTAGCGGCCGCGGCGGGCCTCGACGCAGTCGGCCTGCTGGAGCGTGCGCAGCGCCTCGCGCAGGGTCTCGCGGCTGACGCCGAGCCGGGCGGCGAGGTCGCGTTCGGCGGGCAGCCGGTCGCCGGGGCCGAAGACGCCGAGCTTGATCGCCTGGAGCAGCCGTTCGACGGTCTCCTCGAAGGCGTTGCCGGTCCGGATCGGGCGGAAGATCGCCCCGGCCTCCCAGTCGAGCCGTGCCTGCTCGCGCGTCACGTCCACGTCCACGTCAACGTCCACGCCGCGAATCGTACCTGTGAACGGATCTGCCGCACTCGTTCCCGTCCCGCCCTTGACGCGGCCACCGTCCAGCCGGAACGATGCTGCTCACCCACCCAATGGTCTGACTTTAGACCATTGACGAGCCGTCAGACCGTCGAACCCGCCGGGGCGGGTGCGCCACGCCGCCGTGGCCGCGTGCACCCCGGCACACCCTCAACCCCCAGGGGTGCCCATGACCGACGCACGCTCACCCGACCACCCTGGCCCCGCCGTGTTACCGCCGGACCCTTCCCCCGTTTCCGCCGACGAACAACGCCTCCGCGAGCTGGGCTACACCCAGGAACTGGCCCGCTCGATGTCGGGCTTCTCCAACTTTGCGGTCTCCTTCTCCATCGTCTCCATCCTGTCCGGCTGCCTGACCCTCTACGGGACCGGGATGAAGACCGGCGGCCCGGCCCTGATCATCTGGGGCTGGCCGGTGGTCGGCCTGCTGACGCTCTGCGTCGGCCTCGCGATGGCCGAGATCTGCTCCAGCTACCCGACGGCCGGCGGGCTCTACTACTGGTCCGCCAAACTCACCCGCAACCGGAGCCGGGGCCCCGCCTGGAGCTGGTTCACCGGCTGGTTCAACTTCCTCGGCCAGGTCGCGGTCACCGCCGGCGTCGACTACGGCGCCGCCTTCTTCACCAACGCCTTCCTCGAACTGCGCTACGGCCTCGCCGCCACCCCCGCGCACACCATGGAGATCTTCGCGGTCATCCTGCTGGCGCACGGACTGCTCAACACCCTCGGGGTGCGCCTGGTCGCCGTCCTCAACAGCGTCTCCGTCTGGTGGCACCTGGCCGGCGTCGCGATCATCGTCGGCGCGCTCGCCCTGTTCCCCGACCGGCACGCCTCCGCCTCCGCCGTCTTCACCGAGTTCGTCAACCGGACCGGCTTCCACAGCCAGTTCTACGTCGCGATGCTCGGCCTGCTGATGGCCCAGTACACCCTCACCGGCTACGACGCCTCCGCGCACATGACCGAGGAGACCCAGGACGCCGCCCGCTCCGGCCCGCGCGGCATCGTCAACGCCATCACCGTCTCCCTGGTGGCGGGCTGGATCCTGCTGCTCGGCATCACCTTCGCGATCCGCGACTACGACGGCGCGCTCGACAGCACCACCCAGGTCCCGCCCGCCCAGATCTTCATCGACGCGATCGGCTCCGGCGGCGCCCAGTTCCTGCTGCTCATCGTCATCGGCGCCCAGTTCTTCTGCGGCATGGCCTCCGTCACCGCCAACTCCCGCATGATCTACGCCTTCTCCCGCGACGGCGCCCTGCCCGGCTCCCGCCTGTGGCACCGCATCTCCCCGCGCACCCAGACCCCGACCAACGCGGTCTGGCTGGCCACCGGCGGCGCCCTGCTGCTGGGACTGCCCGCGCTCTGGAACAACACCGCCTACACGGCCGTGACCTCCATCTCCGTCATCGGCCTCTACATCTCCTACGTCATCCCGGTGTACCTGCGGCTGCGCCAAGGAGAGGACTTCCCGCGCGGCCCCTGGCACCTGGGCCGCTGGAGCCGGCCGATCGGCGTCGTCGCCGTCGCCTGGACGGCCGTGATCACCGTCCTGTTCATGCTGCCCACCGCCAGCCCGATCACCGCCGAGAGCTTCAACTACACCCCGGTCGCCGTGGCCGTGGTCGCCGGCTTCGCCGGGGTGTGGTGGCTGGCCTCCGCCCGGCACTGGTTCGCCGGACCGCACACCGGCGCCGAGCCGGCCGCGCAGCCCGCCCCCTCCGTACCCCCGGCGCCCGACGCCCTGTCCGCGCACGACGCCCCACCCGCCCCCGACACCGAACGGGAGACCCGATGACCACCCCCCGGCTCACCCTCGACGAACTGCGCACCCGCGTCGCCGACGGGTCCGTGGAGACCGTCGTGCTCGCCATGACCGACATGCAGGGACGCCTCCAGGGCAAACGCGTCGCCGCCCGCTACTTCCTGGACGACGTCGTCACCGGCGCCGCCGAGGGCTGCGGCTACCTGCTGGCCGTCGACGTCGACATGAACACCGTCGACGGCTACGAGGTCTCCTCCTGGGACAACGGCTACGGCGACCTGACCCTGCGCCCCGACCTCACCACCCTGCGGCCCGTGCCCTGGCACCCCGCCACCGTCATGGTCCAGTGCGACGTCGTCCAGCACGACGGCACCCCGGTCGCGGTCTCCCCGCGCCAGGTCCTCCAACGCCAGCTCGACCGCCTGGCCGGCCACGGCTGGCAGGCCCAGGCCGCCACCGAACTGGAGTTCATCGTCTTCCGGGACAGCTACGAACAGGCCTGGGACAAGGACTACACCCGGCTCACCCCGGCCAACCAGTACAACGTCGACTACTCCATCCTGGGCACCGGCCGCATCGAACCCCTGCTGCGCCGCCTGCGCAACGGCATGGCCGGCGCCGGGCTGACCGTCGAGTCCGCCAAGGGCGAGTGCAACCTCGGCCAGCACGAGATCGCCTTCAAGTACGCCGACGCCCTCACCACCTGCGACAACCACACCGTCTACAAGACCGGCGCCAAGGAGATCGCCGCCCAGGAGGGCTGCAGCCTCACCTTCATGGCCAAGTACGACGAACGCGAGGGCAACTCCTGCCACATCCACCTGAGCCTGCGCGACGACCAGGGCGCCCCGGTGTTCGCCGGGGACCGCCCGCACGGCTTCTCCCGCACCATGGAGCACTTCCTCGCCGGCCAACTCGCCTGCCTCGCCGACTTCGCCCTGCTGTTCGCTCCCACCGTCAACTCCTACAAACGCTACGTGCCCGGCAGCTTCGCGCCCACCGCCATCGCCTGGGGCCGCGACAACCGCACCTGCGCCCTGCGCGTCGTCGGCCACGGCCCCTCGCTGCGCTTCGAGAACCGCGTCCCCGGCGGCGACGTCAACCCCTACCTCGCGGTCGCCGCCCTGATCGCCGCCGGACTGCACGGCGTCGAGCAACAACTCGAACTCCAACCGGAGTTCACCGGCAACGCCTACACCTCCGACGCCCCCCGGGTGCCCGCCACCCTGCGCGACGCCGTCGACGCCTTCGAACGCAGCGCCGTCGCCACCGAGGCCTTCGGCAAGGACGTCGTCCGGCACTACACCCACGCCGGACGCACCGAACTCGCCTCCTACCAAAGGGCGGTGACCGACTGGGAGCGGCGCCGCGGATTCGAGCGGCTGTGACCGCCATCGCCCCGACCCCGGCCACCCGGCCGGCCCCCGACGACGGTCACCCGCGCCCGCTCATCGGCATCACCAGCTACCAGGACGACGCCGCCTGGTCCGTCTGGAACCAGCGCGCCGCCCTCCTGCCGCAGACGTACGTCGACGCCGTCGTCCGCGCGGGCGGCACCCCGGTCCTGCTGCCGCCCCAACCCGGCGAGGCCGGCCCCCTGGTCGACGCCCTCGACGGACTGGTCCTGGCCGGCGGACCGGACCTCGACCCGGCCCGCTACGCGGCGGCCCCCCACCCACGCACCGGCCCGCCCCACCACGCCCGCGACGACTGGGAGAGCCGACTGCTGCACGCCGCCCTCGCCCGCGACCTCCCGCTCCTCGGCGTCTGCCGCGGCATGCAGCTGCTCAACGTCGAACTCGGCGGCACCCTCGACCAGCACCTGCCCGACGACACCCACCAGCGCGTCCCCGCCCGCTTCGTCCGCCACCGGGTCACCCTGGCCGACGACAGCCGCCTCGCCGCCGCCCTCGGCCCCACCACCGACGTCTCCTGCTACCACCACCAGGCCGTCGACCGGATCGCCGCCGGTCTGCGGGCCACCGCCCACGCCGCCGACGGCACCGTCGAGGCCCTCGAACTCACCGGCCACCGCTTCGCCCTGGGCGTCCAGTGGCACCCCGAGACCGACCCCGACGACCCGCGCCTGTTCCACGCCTTCGTCACCGCCAGCCGATCCGCCACCCACAGGGAGACCCTCCGATGACCGAACCGGACCTCTACGAGGTCGTCAACCCCGCCACCGAGGAGGTGATCACCACCCTCGAACTCGCCGGTACCGCCGAGACCGACGCCGCCGTCGCCCGCGCCCGCGCCGCCTTCGACACCTGGCGCCACGTCGCCCCCGCCGACCGCGCCCGACTGCTGCGCGCCTTCGCCGCCGCCGTCGACGCCGACCGCGAGCACCTCGCCGCCCTGGAGGTCGCCAACGCCGGCCACACCATCGGCAACGCCCGCTGGGAGGCGGGCAACGCCCGGGACGTCATCGAGTACTACGCCGCCGCCCCCGAGCGGCTGTTCGGCCGACAGATCCCCGTCGCCGGCGGCATCGACGTCACCTTCCAGGAGCCGATCGGCGTCGTCGGCGTCATCGTGCCCTGGAACTTCCCGATGCCGATCGCCGCCTGGGCCCTGGCCCCGGCGCTCGCCGCCGGCAACACCGTCATCGTCAAACCGGCCGAGCTCACCCCGCTCACCGCGCTGCGCCTGGCCGAACTCGCCCTGGAAGCCGGGATCCCCGAGGGCGTGCTCCAGGTCCTGCCCGGCCGCGGCCCGGTCGTCGGCGGGCGCTTCGTCACCCACCCCGACGTGCGCAAGGTCGTCTTCACCGGCTCCACCCGGGTCGGTAAGCAGATCATGGCCGGCTGCGCCGCCCAGGTGAAGCCCGTCACCCTCGAACTCGGCGGCAAGAGCGCCAACATCGTCTTCGCCGACGCCGACCTCGCCAGGGCCGCCGCGACCGCGCCCTACGCCGTCTTCGACAACGCCGGCCAGGACTGCTGCGCCCGCTCCCGGATCCTCGTCGAGGCCCGTGTCCTCGACGACTTCATGGCACTGCTGGAACCGGCCGTGCGCGGCGTGCGGGTCGGCGACCCGACCGACGAGAAGACCGAGATGGGCCCGCTGATCTCGGCCGCCCACCGCGAACGGGTCGCCTCCTACGTCCCGGACACCGCCGCCGTCGCCTTCCGCGGCAGCGCCCCCGACGGGCCCGGCTTCTGGTACCCGCCGACCGTCCTCGCGCCCGTGCGCCACGACGACCCGGCCTTCACCGAGGAGATCTTCGGCCCGGTCGTCACCGTCGTCCCGTTCCGCGACGAACAGGACGCCCTGCGCATCGCCAACGCCACCGAGTACGGCCTCTCCGGCTCCATCTGGACCGGCGACCTCGGCCGCGCCCTGCGGGTCTCGCGCGGCGTCGAGGCCGGCAACCTCTCCGTCAACTCGCACTCCTCGGTGCGCTACACCACGCCCTTCGGCGGCTTCAAACAGTCCGGACTCGGCCGCGAACTCGGCCCCGACGCCCTCGACGCCTTCACCCAGACCAAGAACGTCTTCATCTCCACGGAGGAATGATCACCATGACCCAGCGACTCGACGGCCGCGTGGCCGTCATCACCGGCGCCGGCAGCGGCATCGGCCTGGCGACCGCCCGCCGCCTCGCCGCCGAGGGCGCCAAGGTGGTCGTCGTCGACCTCGACCCCGAGAGCGGCGCCAAGGCCGCCAACGAGGTCGGCGGCCTGTTCATCCAGGCCGACGTCACCGACGAGACCGCGGTGCGCGACCTCTTCCAGCGGACCGTCGACGAGTACGGCCGCCTCGACATCGCCTTCAACAACGCCGGCATCTCCCCGCCGGACGACGACTCCATCCTCACCACCGGCCTGGACGCCTGGAAGCGCGTCCAGGACGTCAACCTCACCAGCGTCTACCTGTGCTGCAAGTACGCGATCCCGCACATGCAGCGCCAGGGCAAGGGCTCCATCATCAACACCGCCTCCTTCGTCGCCGTGATGGGCGCGGCCACCTCCCAGATCTCCTACAGCGCCTCCAAGGGCGGCGTACTGGCCATGTCCCGCGAACTGGGCGTCCAGTTCGCCCGCGAGGGCATCCGCGTCAACGCCCTGTGCCCCGGCCCGGTCAACACCCCGCTGCTCCAGGAGCTCTTCGCCAAGGACCCGGAGCGCGCCGCCCGCCGCCTGGTCCACATCCCGCTGGGCCGCTTCGCCGAGCCCGAGGAGATCGCCGCCGCAGTGGCCTTCCTCGCCTCCGACGACTCCTCCTTCATGACCGCCAACACCTTCCTCGTCGACGGCGGCATCTCCGGCGCCTACGTCACCCCGCAGTAGCCGCACCCGTCCCGCCCGCCTGCACCCGCCCGCACCCGGTCGCGGTGGTGCGGGCGGGCGCCACGGCGCCGGGAGGGTCACAGCGCCCGGTGCGGCGGAACGAGGCGGGACCGGTGGCAGTCGGTCACGGTGTCAGGACGATGCGCCCGAAGACCTCGCCGGCGTCCATCCGCCGGTGGGCGTCCGCCGCGGCTTCGAGGGGGAGGACGGCGTGGACGACGGCGCTGAGGTCGCCCCGCGCCGCGGCCTCGAACTGGTCGGCGCGCAGCCGGGCCAGGTCGGCTCGCGGCACCGTGTCCAGACTGAAGGTCGCGACCGACAGCGACCGCTGGAACCGGCTCAGCAACGCCGACCCGAAGTCCGCCGGAGGAGGCCCGGCGACGAGGCCGACCAGCACCAGTCGACCATTGGGCGCGAGCCGGGTGAGGAACGAGGACACCGCCGGCCCGGCGACGATGTCGACGATCACGTCGAAGCCGGCCGGCTGGGGACCACGCGTACTGTTCCCGTCGCGGTCGAGCACGTGTGTCGCGCCGTACGCCCTCAGCCGCTCGCCCCGCTCGGCCGACGACGTGGTCACCGCGACCGCCCGTGCGCCGGCTCGGGCCGCGATCTCGACGGCTGCGATGCCGATGCTGCCGGCCGCGCCCCGTATCAGCACGCTCTCGCCCTCGGCGAAGCGCGCCTGCCGCAGGGCGAAGTGCGCCACGGGGGCCGCGCTGCCCAGTGCCACCGCGTCGACGGGCGTCAGGCCGGCGGGAAGTGGGGTGACGTTCTCGATCCGCGCGAGCGCGTGCTCGGCGTAGCCGCCGGAGAGGCCGGTGAACGCCCAGACGCGTCGGTCGAGCCACGACGCCTCGACGCCCGCTCCCACGGCTGTGATCGTCCCGGCCACCTCGCTTCCCGGTACCAGGCCGTCGCGGGGGAGGGCCGGGCCGAGCGCGCCCAGGGTGCCGCGCCGGATCACCGCGTCGACTCCGCCGACCCCGATCGCCGCGGTCCGGATGACGACTTCGCCTTCGCCCGGGCCGGGGGTGCGGACGTCGACGACCTCCATACCGTCCGGGCTGCCGAAGGTACGGATCGAGACTGCTCGCATGTGTCGCTCCCCAATGGTCCGAGCCGGTCGGCTCCCGTACGATCGAACGTAACGGACGGATGCGTCCACTTGCCGTTGTGAGAGAGATCGCCCGGAAGATGACTCACCTGCTGCGTGTCGACGCGAGGGAGAACCGCGACCGTGTCCTCGCCGCGGCCCGGGAGCTCTTCGCGGAGTCCGGGCTGGAGGTGACGATGCGGCAGATCGCCCGGCGTGCGGACGTCGGGCCCGCGACCCTGTACCGCCGGTTCCCGACGAAGCGGGACCTGGTGCTCAAGGCGTTCGAGAACGAGCTCGCCGAGTGCGGCTCGATCGTCCACGACGGCGCCGCCGACCCGGATCCGTGGCGCGGGTTCTGCGATGTCATCGAGCGCATCCTGCTCCTCAACGCGCGCAACCAGGGCTTCACGGACGCGTTCATGTCGGCACACCCCGACGTCGTCGACTTCGAGGCACACCGCGAGGAGCTGGGCCGCGTCGTCTCCACCGTCATCGGCCGCGCGCAGGCCGCGGGTCGGCTGCGTCCGGACTTCGGGTTCGACGACTTCGCCGTCCTCCTCCTCGCCGGCCGCGGACTCACCGCCGCACCCGCCGCCACGCGCGACGCGGCGGTACGCCGCTTCGCGGCTTTCCTGATCGACGGCCTCCGCGTCGCCGACCCCGAGCCGAGCACCCGGGCCGGTGGCGCCGCGGGTGACGGGGGCTCCGGACCGCGGCCGCACCCTCGATCGTGAGGAGCCGCTTCTCGGCCCCGCTGTCGTCGAATCAGGTCCCGATCAGGGCCCGACGGTGCTCAAGTGCCGCGCGGTGTCGACCGTCCTTCTCGGCGCTGCCCCACTCGCACCGCGGGAACGCCGGTCCGGTTGACGTCATCGCCGTTAGCGGCCCCGGGCCGCGGCCAGGTGGCGGGCCACGCCCTGGCGTCCGCCGGGAATCCTGACCGTGGACCATGTCTTGGCGAGGCTCATGAGCAGTGAGATGCAGCCGACCGCGCCGATGACGAGCCAGGAGGATGACGCGGACAGGGCCGGGCCGCCGAGTTCGCGCGCCGTCAGGGACTGCAGCCAGAACACGACCGGCGCGAGGATCACGAGGGCCAGGACGACGACGAGCGACCTGCGGGTGAGTTGCGCGGTGTCGAGCGCGGCGGCGCGGGGCAGCGGCGCGTCGGGATCGCGGAGCAGGTGTGGGTGCTGGCGGCCGATGCGGTGCACGGTCGCGCGGACCTCCGGGGGCAGGGCCGGGTCGGCCAGGTCGATCGCCCAGCCTCCGGAGGGGGCGGTCTCGGCGATGTCCGCCAGCCGAGGCAGCGCGGCAATGCTCACCGAGAAGACCGTCCCCTGATGGCACAAGCGCCCCCGGAGCCGGTCGATCGCGTCCGTCCCGGCAGGAGCCTGCTCAGCTGCCCAGACGACTTGCCTTCTCACCGCTTCCCGCGATGAGCAGGCGATAGCCGTAGTCCACGGACTCCTGCTCCAGCAGGTCCGCGTGGCGTCGCTGCCAGGCCCCGGAGGCCAGGTCGGCACGCAGTCGTTCGATCGCTGGTTCGATCACCGACGGCGGGAGCTGGGCGAACGTCGAGCTGGCCTGCCGGACCACGGCATCGAGATAGAACTCCGGCCGTCGCCAGTAGGCGATCTGGAAGCCGTCGGTGAAGTCCTGCGGAATCGCGAAGGGCAGCACGGTGTGCGCGCCCAGCGCCTCCACCACGGTGGACAGGGGCTCGAAACGGGCATGTTCGAGGCGGCGGATCTCGGGCAGGTACTCCTCGACCAGCCACAACTCGGGCCGGTGCTCGGGATCCCAGGTGAAGACGACCTGCCGGCGCGAGACGCGCCGCATCTCGCCCAGGCCACGGCGCAGGTCGGGCCAGTGGTGCACCGTCATCACCGCCATCGCGGCGTCGAACGAGCCGTCCTCGAAGGGCAGTTCCTCCGCACCCGCCAGGACCTTGTGCTGTCCGGGATGCTGCTCCAGCATCACCCGCGACGGGTCCACCGCCGTCACCTCCGCGTCGGCCGGCTCGTAGGAGCCCGCCCCCGCACCGACATTGACGACCGTACGCGCTCCGGCCAGCGCCCGGTGGATCAGATCAGCCAGGCGCGGGTCGGGGCGGCGGACACCCCGGTAGCCGACACCGATGCGGTCGTACACCGCCGTCGCCCGGGTCCCCCCGGCAGCAGAAGCAGAAGTCATGCACCAGACTCCACCACCACGACCACCAGCCGGGCCAGAGATTTAGCATGAGCCAAATGTTGCTCCTCCGGCTCGATGTGGAAGCCCTGGCCTCGGTCCGGTTCGCCTGCTCCCCCCTGCAGGAGACCGTCCAGAGCCTACGGGCCTGGCGCAGCCCCACCCGCTACGCGGTGCACCAGCCACTACTGCGGCAGGCAGCCCCCGGGCTCCGGCACCTCGACTGGCCGCTGCTGCAGGCCCTGGTCGGCCCGACCCGCCTGGTGCCCGACTTCCTCACCCCCCACCCATCCCGGCCGAACAGCGACATCGACGACGAGCTCGCCACCCTTCGCTCGACACCGCCGCAACGCGTGACACACGAACTGCTGCAGGCCGCCGACGGCCACCCCCTGCACCCGCTGCTGTCCGACGCCCGGGCCGACCCGCTCGGACTGCTGGGGCGCATCGCCCAGGCCCTGCACACCTACTGGCTCCTGGTGATCGCACCACACTGGCCACGCATGCACGCCGTGCTGCGCGCCGATGTCCTCCACCGTGCGCGTCGCCTCGCCGACGGCGGCGCGGCCGCCCTGTTCGCCGACATCGACTCGGGCCTCACGTGGCAGCCGGGCTCAGGCACCCTGGCCGTCGACGCCTTCCCCGCCGAGCACCACGACCTGGTCGTCGACGGACACGGTGTGACGTTCACGCCCTCCGTGTTCTGCGACCACGCCGTCACCGTCGTCGACCTCGACCTTCCACCCCGGATCTGGTACCCGGCCCGCGGCCTCGCCACGGTCTGGCACACCGCCACGACCGCACCGCCGACAGCACTCGCCGACCTGCTCGGCCGCACCCGCGCCCGGATCCTCAGCCACCTCGCGGAACCGGCGAGCACGACCGAGCTGGCCCACCGGCTGGACGTCACCCCCGGGACGGTCAGCCAGCACCTCGGAGTCCTGCACCGCGCCGGACTGGTCACCCGCGCCCGCCACGGACACCTCGTCCTCTACCTGCGCAGCCCGCTCGGCGACCAGCTCCTGACCTGAACGCACCCTCGCCCTCCGGAGATCCGACGACGCGGACGACGGCACACCTCGGCCCCGGCACTGCTCCGGCAAGCCGGTCGCCGCGCGGCCTGCGCAATGGCAGTCGTGTCAGGGCATGTCCCAGGCAGGGGTGTTCGCATAACCGAAGGCCGGCGGAACGGCGAACGTGTCGAGCGGCTCGGTGAACCACGAGGGGTGGACGGCGGCACCCGTCACGCGCTCCATCAGCGCGAAGATCTTCACACCCCAGATCTCCGTCTCGTCACTCACGTCGATCAGCCCCTGGCACCACTCGGCATCCCAGCGTGGATCTCCCGCCCGCAGCGGGTTGACCGGCCCGTGGTGCTCCTCGTGGACAACGAGCTCACCGTCCACGGCATAGTGGACGGTGTCTCCCCCGTTGATATCGATCTGCACACTGAAGCACCGGCCACCGCGCGACAGATCGCGAAGAACCCCCGGAATCGCTGTCGTGTAGCCACCGGCTTCCACCACGAACACCAGGTCACCGACCATCCCGATTCCGACCAGATCCTCGTCCCGGTCGGTGCGAGCCGTCTCGTCGGCGGCCTGTCGTGCCGTCAGGAGTCGACCGGTCTCCGGATCGCCGTGCAGTCGGCGGATCACCTCGTCCCGCCCCACACCGGCGATCACCGCGACGGTGGGCAGGATGTAGTCCTCCTCCAACTCATCGACCCAGGCGAAGCGCTTCTCGGCGTCCTCCGCAACCGTCAACCCCTCCATGCCGGCCTCCGGTCCGAGGCCCGCACCGAAGCGTGGACAGCTCGACCCAGCTCGGCAGGTGCCGGCCGAGAGTACTCCCCGATCATGCTCATGCGCGGCAGAATACGCGGGGACCCTGACAGGTCCCCCGTCGCTTCGCAGGTCCGCTTGTCGTCCCCGGGTGGCAGAGTGCCACGTCATGGAAATGGACGAGTTCTGGCACCTCATCGAGACCGCACGCTCGCAGGCCGAGGAGAGCGGCACTTTCGACCAGGCGCTGGTCGGACTGCTGGCCGCCCGCTCGAAGAGGGAGATCCTGGAGTACCAGGAGCGGTTCGACGAACTCCACGGCGCCCTCCACCGCTGGGACGTCTGGGCAGCGGCGTACCTCATCGGCGGCGGCTGCTCGGACGACAGCTTCACCGACTTCCGCGCAGGAGTGATCGCCCAGGGACGAGGCTGGTACCAGCGGGTTGCCATCAACCCCGATGACCTCGCGGAACACCCGCTCGTCGTCGCGGCTGCCGCGGAACACGACGACGACGTCCTCTTCCACGAGGTGGTCAACTACTCGGCCACCTACGCGTTCAAGCAGCTCGCCGGCGATGACGAGGACTTCTACGAGGCGTGGAACGAGTACTGGAAGGCCCACCCCCGTGAGCGGGTGGAGGTGGACATGGGCGAGGACTTCGACTTCGACGACGCCGAGCAGATGCACCGTCGACTGCCGCGGCTCTCCGCCCTCCATCTCCCGGAGCACCCCGCGTGACCCTGGGAACACGTTCCTCTCCGCTCGCAACACGTGCTGCTGCAACACGAGGATTCATCGGTCAGCCGGGGTACGGCGTCGGGGTCGGGAGCGGGGGTCACCGCGTACGCGGGTGCGGCGAGCAGTTGAGAAAGTGGCTCGCCGAGCGATCCACCCGATGGCCCTCCACGACCAACCCTCACCTCTTGCTCAGCCGCCAGACCGCCGTGAACGACAGAAACGCCGCGCTGTCGGACCTGTCAACCAAGAAGCCGTTCACGGCAATTGGCGTACGAGCATCTGCCCTGCGGGCCGACCGGATCCTCGACGAGGCCAAGCACACCGCCGACCCCATCCACCTCATCAGAGTCTTCGGCATCGCGCCGAATACCGCGATGCACTACCTTCGCGCAGCTCACCCCGCCCAGTTCCGTTCCGACCCCATCGCACCATGAGCCGTGCACCCGGGCTGAGCCAGGTCGACCTCAACCGCGACCGCCACGCCGACCTCTTCCCCGACCTTGAGTCGCTGGAGGCTGCCGGCTACCTGGACCAGAGCGCGTCCGGCCTGATCGCCGCTCAGCCGGACGTGAGGGTCGACATGGCGGCGAACCGGATGCCGGTCCTGCTGCGGCGCCAGGGCAACGCGTCGTTCGGGGAACTCCAGCAGACCCGTGCCGCACGGCTCTTGGAGAAGAACCGGCGGTGGTCGGCGGTCGCCGCCAAGCGGGTTCCACACGCTTCGTGAACCGCTTTTCATCTGCTATCGCTTGTCTTGTCGCGACCGGGCGGTCCGGCAACTCACCCCTTCGGCACCCCGGCCAGGGAACGCTCGGTCCCTGCCTTCGCTGCGGTGAGCCCGAAGGGCGGGCAGGTCGCGTTCCGGGCGGGAGCGCGGAGAAGCGGAGGTTCGGGTGGGTCGCACCACGATGCTCTTGAAGAACTTTTGGGTGCGAGGTCACGCTGAGGCCGCCCTGACAGCACTCCCCCTTTGACGGACTGTCTTCTCCAGATGTGTCGAACGGAGCGCAGGATGATGCCGGAGTATGTGGTCACGGGGGGAGTCACGGTGGCGGGGTACCTGGCTGTAGTACTGCGTGCCTGGGTTCGGACTCGGGGGCGGGTTCAGTTGGAGAAGGCACGCGGAGGTTTCGCTCCGCGGTGGTGCGCGATCTCCCGGAGGGCAGCCGTCTGGTAGACGGGGCGAACCAAGTACGCGGACAAGAGCCTCCGCGTCGACCGCCGCACCTACAAGGCCACCATCAGCATCGACATCCTCTCGACAGAGTCGAGCAGCCCTTAACTTCACGGCCTTGGGCCAAAGCCCGACGCACCCGGCGGATTCACCGGTGGCAGGCCGCCTTCTGGTCCTACCTGGAGCGGACCTTCGCCACCGGCCACTTCCTCGCGCTCGCCTCAGAAAGTGTTGGGTTAGCTGGTGACTACTGGTTGTTGAGGTCGTCGGCGAGGCGGCGTGCTGCTTCGGTCTCGATGGTGCCGCGCGGTTCGA
>NZ_JBEOSV010000069.1:0-46418 GCF_040303245.1 Kitasatospora sp. NPDC096077
AGGCACGGATCCCCCGGTGATCATGAAGCGTAGAGAACTCCATGATCGGGTGAGCCGTGCCTGCCTTGCTGCAACCACCTACTGGCGGACGCCCTAAGCGACGGCCAAGCCATCGATGACCTCGCCGACACGGAGTTCTACGGCGTCGACGCCGGGACCGGCTGTTTCGTCGATGCCACCGCCGACGCCCCGCTCGGCAACCTGCTCGCTGAGGACTACGAGCTTTTGGAGGTGGCCCTGTTCAGTGAGGAGAACTCCCTGGTGCGCGCGCCGGCTGTTATCACTGGCCCCGAGATCAGCCACAGCCTCGTAGCTTTCTTCGGATTGGGGCGACGGTTACTACCCGACGTAGGTCGGCCGAGGCATCGACGGCACGATCACCGGCTTCGTAACGGAGCTCTTCGTGGTACCGCATCCGAGCCGCAACCCCGTCGACGAGTAGCACCGACAGTCCCAACGCCAGATCGTGGTCTCAGTTTTGGTCTCATTCACCCCCGTCCAGCCGGGTTCAGCCGCCGCCCAGTGGTCCGCTCCGGCGCAGGTCAGAACGGGTGTGAACCCTGGTGGACACCGTTCGGAAGAATTGGAAAGCGTGTTGGGGGCAACCCCTCACGAGTTCGAATCTCGTATCCTCCGCCTTCGCCCGCCAGGGCAGACGAAGGGCCCCGACCGGTTCGCCGGTCGGGGCCCTTCGTCGTTCCATCCCTCGCCCGCTCGACGGATGTACGTTATTCTGTACGTCATGAAGACGATGAGCGCCACCGAGCTCCGCGGCAATCTCGCCGCCGCACTCGATGCCGTCGAGAGCGACGCCGAAGAGCTCGTCATCACACGCGCCGGCCACGAGCCGCTGGTCGTCGTCTCGCTGGCCGAGTACGCCTCGCTCCGCGAGACCGACTACCTGCTGCGCTCCCCGGCCAACGCCGACCACCTTCGCCGCTCCCTGCAGGAGTACCGGGAGGGCCGTGCGGTGGCCCGCGAACTGATCGACCCCGACGACCTCACCGAGCAGGGCGCGTGAAGGTCCAGTTCACCGAGCGAGGCTGGGGCGACTACCTGCACTGGCAGGCCGACGATCGCCGCCTCCTCAAGCGCATCAATCTGCTGATCGACGACATCCGCCGGAACGGCAACGAGGGGATCGGCAAACCCGAACCCTTGAGGCACGAGCTCGCCGGGGCCTGGTCCCGCCGGATCGACCAGGAACACCGCCTGGTCTACGTCCTCGACGAACAGGCCGACACCCTGTGCGTCATCGCATGCCGTTACCACTACGGCAAGTAGAGCCCGGGAGCACCGGGGCAGACGAAGGGCCCCGACCGGTTCGCCGGTCGGGGCCCTTCGTCGTGTCCGGGGCCGGGTGACTCAGGAGTCCGCGAAGGGGCCGGTGGTGACGAAGCGGTGGAGTTGGCGGGCGAAGGCCCGGGCTTCGCCGGGCGGCCAGGCGGCGAGGGACTCCTCGATGTGGGCGGCGAGCCGCTGCCTGGTGGTGTCGACGGCCCGGTGTCCGGCGTCGGTCAGGGCGAGCAGGGTGGCGCGGCGGTCCGCGGGGTCGGGGTCGCGGCGCAGCAGGCCGGCCTCCTCCAGGCGGGTGGCCCGGCGGGTGACGCCGGAGCGGTCCAGGCCGATCTCGCCGGCGAGGTCGGCGGCGCTGAGCGGTCCGGTGCGGGCGAGGCCGCTGAGGAGGGGATAGGTGGCCTCGTCCACGGCCGGGCCGAGGCCCTCGGTCAGGCGCCGGTGCAGCTGGGCGCGGGTGCCGCGCTTGAGCAGCGTCCCCAGGGCGTCGGCGATCTCGTGTCCCACTTCCGCGTCGTTCGACATGGCTCCAGTTTAGCGTGCGCAGCGCACGCATTTCGTAGTACGGTGCAGATGCGTGCTCAACGCACGCTTTTTCACCGATCACACCACCCGACCGCACTGCCAAGGGGACACCCATGACCATCGAGACCGCCCGCCCCGACATCGCCGCCGCGCTCACCGACCTGCTCTTCACCCCCGGCCTGGAGCTGGCCGAGGCGATCGACCGGCACTTCACCCCCGACTACCGCCAGCGCACCGACGGCCGCTGGGACGACCACGCGGAGTTCACCGCCCACATCGCCCACCTGCGCACGGTCGTCGCGGGCGGCGAGATCCGCATCCTGGACGAATTCGCGCAGGGCGACCGCTACGCGGACCGCCACATCGTCGACATCCGCAAGACCGACGGCTCCACCGTGCGGATGGAGGTCTACCTGTTCGCCGAGCTCGCCGCCGACGGGCGCTTCCGCCGCATCGAGGAGACCACCCTGATGCTCCAGGGCGCCGACGCCGACCGGAACCTCGGCAGCGCTCGCGCCTGACCCGGGCGCGGGCACCGAACAACGCCGCCCGCCGATCCTTCCGCCCCGCCGCCGCCCCGCCACCGACTGCCGGATGATGGGGGGAGCAGACGTGAGGGGCGGCGAAGTGGCTGACAGCGAATCCATCGGATTGGACCCGGAGCTCCGGCCGGACGGCGGGGGCTCCGGGGAGCCGCCGGAGCCGGGGGCGGCGACGGGGGCGAGGCGGCGGTTGCCGGTGCGGCGGCTGGCCGTGCTCGTCCTCGTCCTGGTGCTGCTGTGCCTCCCGCCCTGGTGGACGCTGTTCGCCGCCGGTGCCGACTGGCCGTCCCCGGTGCTCCCGCTCGGCACGCTGGTCCTGGTCGGCTGGATGGTGTCGTTCCCGTTCCTGATGGTCGCCGGTCACGGGCGGCGGCGGAACGACCGGGCCGCACGGATCGCGGACACCAGCCTCGGCGTGATCTGGGTGCTGTTCACCTGGTCCGTGCTGGGAGGCCTGGTGGACCTGGTGCTCGGCGGGCTCGACGTCGGCGGCGCCGGCCGGGCCAGGGGCGTGGCCGTGGCGGTGGCCGTGGTCGCGGCCGCCCTGCTGGGCTGGGGGCACCACGAGGCGATGCGGGTGCCTCGGATTCGACGGCTGGACGTCCATCTCCCGCGGCTCGGCGCCGGCCTGGACGGCACCCGGGTCGTGGTGCTGGCCGACACCCACTACGGGCCGATCGACCGGGCGGACTGGTCGGCACGGGTCACCGAGGCGGTCAACGCGCTCGACCCCGACGTCGTCGTCCACGCCGGTGACATCGCCGACGGCACCCCCGCCCAGCGCCGGGAGCAGTCCGCGCCGCTCGGCACGATCCGCGCCCGGCTGGCCAGGGTCTACGTCACCGGGAACCACGAGTACGGCAGCGAGGCCCAGGGCTGGCTGGACCGGATGGCGGACCTGGGCTGGGAGCCGCTGCACAACCGCCACGTCGTGGTGGAGCGCGGCGGGGACGAGCTGGTCCTGGCCGGCGTGGACGACGTGACCGCGGCGCACTCCGGCCTGGCCGGACACCGCGCGGACCTGGCGGACGCGCTGGCCGGGGCGGACCCGGCGCTGCCCGTCCTGCTCGTCGCCCACCAGCCCAAGTACGTGCCCGAGGCCGCGGCCGCCGGGATCGACCTACAGGTCTCCGGGCACACCCACGGCGGCCAGATCTGGCCGTTCAACTTCCTCGTCCGGATCGACCAGCCGGTGGTGCACGGCCTGAGCCGGCACGGCGAGCGGACCCAGCTCTACACCAGCCGGGGCACCGGCTTCTGGGGGCCGCCCTTCCGGGTCTTCGCGCCGAGCGAGATCACCCTGCTCACGCTGCGCTCGGGCGCCGCGTAGCGGAACGGGCAACGGAGGACGGGCGACGGGCGACGGGCGACGGAGGACGGAGGACCGGAGGACGGCCGAGGGCCCGGTCAGCCTGCGGCGTCGTCCGGGTGGAGGAGGAGCTGGACCCCGTCGAGCATCCGGGCGAGGCCGAACTCCAGGGGGTCGACCGGGTCGGGGGCGAAGGCGCCGGCCGCGATGGCCCGGGTGAGGGTGGGGAAGCGGTCGGCGTGGCGCTCCAGCAGCTCGTCGGTGAGACGGCTCCACTCCCGGCTGTGCTGCTCGTCGAAGTCGAGGTCCTGCTGGACGAGGGTCCGCACCAGGCCGGCCACCAGCACGAAGACCCGGTGCTGTTCGGCGGCGCTCAGGCCGGTGGGCTCCAGGGCGGCGAGGGCCGAGTCGAGCCAGCCGAGCTGGTTCGGACCCATCAGCTGGCGGCGCATGGCGGTGGCCGCCAGCAGCCAGGGGTGGGCGCGGTGGACCGCGGCGGAGCGGCGGGCCCATTCGGTGATGCGCTGCCGCCAGCCGTCGCCGGCGGCTGACAGGTCGGGGGCGTCGGCGAGGACGGACTCGACCATCAGCTCGACCAGTTCGGCCTTGCCCGGGACGTAGCGGTAGAGCGCCATGGCCGAGACGTCGAACTCGGCGGCGACCTTGCTCATCGAGACCGCGTCCAGCCCGTCGGCGTCGGCGATCACCACCGCGGCGGCGGCGATCCGCTGGGTGGTCAGGCTCGGCTTGGGCCCCCGGGTGGGCTGGTCCTGCTCGCCCCACAGCAGTGCGACGCCCGCGCGCAGGTCACGCGGCTTCTCCTTGGCCATCCCGGTCTCCTCGACTTCCGTATCGTCGGCGCCGCCCGTTGACAGCACCCAGAACTGTATATACCTTAAACGTATCTGCTGACGCGATAAACAGTTCTGGGGGATCCACCATGCTCGCCGCCATCGCCACCGTCTCCGCCGCCGCCCTCGCCGCTCCCGTCGCCGGACTGCTCGGCTACCGGCAGCTCAAGCGCGCCACCTTCGCCAAGCGGCTGCGGATCACCGCCCCGAACGGCATCGACGAGTCCGGCTTCGTCCGGATCGGCGGCATCGACCAGTGGGTCTCCATCCGCGGCGAGGACCGCAGCAACCCGGTGATCCTGGAGATCCTCGGCGGCCCCGGCGCCTCCAACCTGGTCTTCCTGCCGCGCACCCACGTCTGGGAGAAGCACTTCACGATCGTCCGCTGGGACATGCGCGGCGCCGGCTTCACCTTCGCCGCCGGCGGCCCCGAGGGGCAGGGCGAGCTGAGCTACCCGCAGCTGTACCGCGACGCCCTGGAGGTCACCGAGCACCTGCGGGCCCGGCTCGGCGTCGACCGGCTGCTGCTGGTCGCCAACTCCTTCGGCACCGTGCTCGGCCTGAAGCTCGCCCGCAACCACCCCGAGCTGTACTCCGGTTACGTCGGCACCGACCAGAACATCATCGA
Organism: Kitasatospora sp. NPDC096077; assembly: GCF_040303245.1. Classification (NCBI taxonomy): domain Bacteria; kingdom Bacillati; phylum Actinomycetota; class Actinomycetes; order Kitasatosporales; family Streptomycetaceae; genus Kitasatospora; species Kitasatospora sp. NPDC096077. The sequence goes on from NZ_JBEOSV010000069.1 coordinate 5,152, forward strand.
CGGCGGCCGGGAGCGCACCGCCTACGACGCCCTCGTCGGCCGGCTGCGCGCGGCGGGGCGCAAGAAGGAGAAGGAGCTCGCCGCCGCCCTGGCGATGGGCGCCGACCGCTCCCGCTGGACCACCAAGGACGTCGCCGAGTACAACAAGCTGGTCCTCACCAGCGACCCGCTCTCCTACGACACCATGAAGACCGTCGTCATGCGCTCCCTCTGGTTCTCGCCCCTGCACACCCTGCGCGGCCTGCGCTCCTACCTGAAGGCCATGGAGTTCTCCGAGCGGCTCCAGCTGGAGGCCGTGGCCTTCGACGAGCGCGCGGAGGGGACGGAGTTCCGGATCCCGTTCTTCGTCTTCCAGGGCGACAGCGACGTCCTCACCCCGCCCGCGCCGGCCCGGCGGTTCTTCGAGGACGTGACCGCCCCGGTCAAGGAGTTCGCGCTGATCCGGAACGCCAGCCACTTCGCCGGCTTCCGCCACCCCGACCAGTTCCTCGACCTGATGCTCACCAAGGTCCGCCCGGCGATCACCGGGCAGTCGGTCACCCGTTGACCACCGCGGTCACCCGTATCTCGTGGACGGCGTTGCGGTCCCCGGTGAGCGGCTGGACCCGCCCCGCGGCGTCCATGGCCCGGCAGCGGATGCGGTGCGGGCCCGGCGCGAGGTGGTGGCGGATCCGGAAGCGCTGCCAACTCGGGTGCGGGCCGCGGCGCTCCAGCTCGGCCGGCAGCCAGTCGCCGTCGTCCACGGCGACCTCGACGGCCGTCACCTCACCGGAACTCCAGGCGTAGCCCGCCAGTTCACGGACTCCGGCCGGGACGGTGCCCCCGTCCTTCGGGGCGAGCAACTTGCTGCACACGTCCTTCTCGCGGACCGGCCGGACCACGCTCTCCCCCGGCAGGACCCGGGTGTACAGCCGGGTGGTGAAGACGTGCTCGGGGCGCTCGGCGGCCAGCACGATCCTGGTCAGCCACTTGACCGAGTTGGTGCCGAACATCCGCGGGGCCACCGCCCGCACCGGGTACCCGTGGTCGGGGCGCAGCGGTTCGCCGTTCATGCCGTGCGCGAGCACGACCTCGGCGCGCGCCTCGGCCAGCGGCAGGTCCTTGAGGAAGCTCAGGCCGCTCTCCCCCGCGAAGTCGCCGCGGTCGGCGCCCTCCAGCCAGACGTGCCGGGCCTCCGGGCGCGGCCCGGCCAGCTCCAGCACCTCGGCGAGCGGGACCCCGGCCCACTCCACGTTGGTGACGGCCCGGGTCGGCACCGTGGGGTGCAGCGGATTGCCGAAGCACTCGTGGACGGCGGTGAACCTGGTCTGCGGCAGGCCTTCGAGGGCCCGGAAGTCCAGCCGCACCGGCCGTTCCACCAGGCCCTCGACGCTGAGCGACCAGGTGTCGGTGTCGAGCCGCGGGTGCGGGCCGAGGTGGTTGCGGACGAAGACGTCCTCGACCGGTGTGAGGTAGACGTCGGGCGTCTCCGGATCCGTCCTGATCATGCGCCATGCCCCCGTGTTCGTCCTGCTGTTGCCGCGATCGGCGGCACGGTCGACGGTACAAGGAGGGACTGACAACGCCCGCTCAGGGTTCGGTTCGGGCCCGGGAGCCCCCCCCCCCCGCCCGGGCCGGCAGGGCGACCGGGGGTGTCCGATTCCTTCAAGACCGCCGGCCCGTGCCCCGCCTAGCGTGGCGACCATGAACAGCACACCCTCACCCCAGTTCGCCTTCATCGGCCTCGCCGTCTCCGACATGGCCGCCTCGGTCGCCTTCTACCGGCGGCTCGGGCTCGCGTTCCCCGAGGGCTCCGAACGGGAGCCGCACGTCGAGGCCGAGCTGCCCGGCGGGCTGCTGCTGGTCCTCGACACCGAGGCGACCATCCGCTCCTTCCACCCCGACCGGCAGCCGCCGACCGGCGGTGCGCGGGCCGCGCTGGCGTTCCGCTGCCAGAGCCCGGCGCACGTGGACGCGGTGTACCAGGAGCTGACCGCCGCCGGGTACCACGGGGAGCTGAAGCCCTGGGACGCCTTCTGGGGCCAGCGCTACGCCTCGCTGCACGACCCGGACGGCAACGGGGTCGACCTGCTCGCGCCGCTGTAGCGGGGCCCGGCCGGTCGCCTCGCACCGCTGTAGCGGGGCCCTCGGGCAAGCTCGCACCACGGCGGCCGCGGCCCCGCCTCAGAGCAGCTCGGTGACCGTGGCGCCCGCCAACTCCCTGACGTCGCGCGCCAGATGCGCCTGATCCGCGTAGCCCGTCCGGGCCGCCGTCTCGGCGAGCGGGACGCCCGAGCGGGCCAGCCCCAGGGCGCGCTGCAGCCGCAGGATCCGGGCCAGTGTCTTGGGACCGTAGCCGAAGGCGGTCAGCGAGCGGCGGTGCAGCTGCCGGGCGCCGAGCCCGACCGCCTCGGCCGTCGCCGCGACGCTGCGCCCGGCCGCGAGCGCGCCGGCCACCGCGCGCACCAGCGGGTCCTCGGGCTGCGCCACGGCGGCCAGCCGCAGTGCCAGGTGCTCCAGCGCGGCGGCGGGGTCGGGCGCCGCGTCGATCAGCCCGGTCAGTCGCCGCACCTCGCCGGCGGGCCATAGATCGGCCAACTCGACCCGCTGGTCGCGCAGTTCGTACGCGGGGACACCGAGCAGCGCCGGTCCTGCCCCGGGTCGGAAGCGAATCCCGGCCCAGGGCCCGCCCAGCCCCGGTCCGGGCCGGAACGCCCGGGTGTCGGGCCCGGCGACGAGCAGTCGGCCGGGCGTCCACAACAGGTCCATGCACCCGTCCGGCAGCACCAGCCCGGCCGCCCCGCCGGCCTCCGCGGCAGCGGTCTCCGCCACGGCGCCCCTCGTCCACAGCACCGCCCCGGGCACCCGTGACGCGCGCTCCGCGTAGTCGGTGGCCATGCTCGAAGGCTACGCGGACGGACGGCCGCCGCGCTCCGCGAGCCGCCGCGCTCCGCGAGCCGCCGCGCTCCGGGAGCCGGCGGGCACCGATCGGGAGCACCGCCCCGGACGGCCCGCGGCCCCGGCTGCGCGGGGCAGCCGGGGCCGGTGGGGGGTGCGGCCGGCGGGAAAGAGCCGGCCGCTTCGGTGTGGTTCAGGCCACCGCCTCGACGGCGGGTTCGGCGGCGGGTTCGACGGCTTCGGCGCCCTCGGCCGGCGCCCCGGTCGCGGCCCCCGGCCCGCCCCGCATCAGCACCAGGGTGAGCACCGCCGCGGCCAGGACCGCGATCCCGCCGACCGTGAAGGTGGTGGAGGTGGCGGTGTTGAAGGCCTCCCGGGCGGCCCGGGCCAGGGTGCCGTCGCCGTTGCCCGCGGCGAGGGCGAGGGCGTCGGTGATGGCGTGCCGGGCGGGGGCCGGGGCGTCGGTGGGCATCTCGCCGGTGTAGGTGCTGGAGAGCACGGTGCCGAGGACGGCGACGCCGAGCGCGGCGCCGGACTGCTGGATGGTGTCGTTGAGCGCGGAGCCGACGCCGGCGTGCTCACCGGGGATGGCGCCCATCAGCGCGTTGGCGGCGGCGGGCATGCCGAGGCCGGAGCCGATGCCGAGGACCAGCATGGCCAGGGCGACCTTGGTGAAGCCGTCGCCGACCGAGAGGGTGGCCAGCAGGCCGAAGCCGCCCGCGATGATCACCATCCCGATCGAGGTCAGCACCCGGGCCGGGACCTTCTTGCCGACGGCGGCGCCGATCACGTTGAAGACGAGCGAGGCGACGGCCAGCGGGATGAAGGCCAGGCCGGTGTCGGTGGGCGTGAACTCCAGGACGAACTGCAGGTACTGGGTGAGCACCAGCATCAGGCCGCCGGTGGCGAAGGTGAGCAGGACGAGGGAGAAGCTGGCACCGGTGAAGACCCGGTTGCGGAACAGCTTGAGCGGGACCATCGGCGAGTCGGTGCGGACCTGCCGGATGCCGAACCCGGTGAGCGCGGCGACCGCGACGGCCAGCGAGCCGAGGGTGTTGACGTGGGCGAAGCCGTCCCGGGGAAGCACGATGATCGACCAGACCAGCGCCGTCATGCCGACCATCGAGAGCAGCATGCCGGGCAGGTCGGGCTTGCGCCACGGGCCCTTGGACTCCGGCATCAGCACGACCGCCGCGACGACGGCCACGACCGCGACCGGCACGTTGAGCAGGAAGACCGCGCCCCACCAGAAGTGGGCGATCAGCGCGCCGCCCAGCACCGGGCCGCCGACCAGGCCGACCATGGCCACCGCGCTCCAGGCGGCGATCGCCTTGGGCCGCTCCTCGTCGTCGAAGACGGTGATCAGGATGGAGAGGGTGCTCGGCATGACCAGGGCGCCGCCGACGCCCATCAGCACCCGGCCGGCGATCAGTTCACCGGGGCTGGCGGCGACCGCCGCGACCAGCGAGGCGGCGCCGAACAGCACCAGCCCGATGATCATCACCTTTCGCCGTCCGAACCGGTCGGAGAGGCTTCCCGAGGTCAGCAGCAGGCCGGCGAAGACCAGGATGTACGAGTCGATGATCCACTGGATGTCCTGCGCCCCGGCCTTGAGGTCCTCCGCGATCGGCGGGATGGACACCGTGAGCACCATGTTGTCGATCACCAGCACCAGGCTGCTGAGGCAGAGCACGACCAGGATGAGCCAGCGACGCGGGTGACGATCCGCCTGACGGTCCACCACGTTCCCCCTTCGGTCCGGCGCGTGGGCCGCGGCCCCGCACACATCCCCGCGCCGGCGGCTGCCGTGCGGAAGTCCTCGCGGCGCACACCGTCCGCCGTCCCCGACCGAACGGTGTGCGCTACGCCGAACACTGTACGGAGCCCGAACACCGTTCGCAAGGCCGCACAGTGTTCGGCCGACCGTACGGTGTTCGGCTCCGGGGCCTATGCTGAATGGACCGCACCCGACCAGGGGGCACGTGGATTGGAGGGCCTGATGACGGCCAAGTCGGAGGACGACACCCCGCCGGAGCACCGGACCGGCGCACAGCCGGAGCACCGGACCGACCCGCCCCCGGGGATCCCGTCGCCGTGGAACCGTCCGCAGAAGCGGCGGACGCAACCCGCCCTCAGCCGCGACCAGATCGTCGCCGAGGCCTCCGCCCTGCTGGACGCCGAGGGCATCGAGTCGCTGAGCATGCGCAAGCTCGGCGCCCGCCTGAACGCCGGCGCCACCTCCCTGTACACCCACGTCGCCAACAAGGACGAGCTGCTCGCCCTGGTCGTCGACCACGTCTTCGGCCAACTCCCGCTGCCCGCAGCCGAGGGCTGCGAGGACCCGGCGGTCTGGCGGGAGCGGGTCCTGGAGTGCGCCGAGGGCATGCGCTCGGTCATCCTGCGCCACCCGTGGATGATCACGGTGTTCGGCGACGTCGGGGTGGTCTACCTCGGCCCCAACTGGATGCGGCTCTCCGAGCACATGCTCACGGTGATGGAGACGGCGGGCTTCGGCCTCGTCGACGCCAACGAGGCGATGAGCGCGATCATGGGCTACACCATCGGCACCGCCTGTGTGGAGGCCGCCTGGCTGAGCGCGCTGCACAAGAGCGGCCAGGACGAGCGGGTGTGGCTGAACCAGCTGATGCCCGCCGTCATCGAGGCCACCAGGGACTATCCACGGCTGAACCGGCTGTACACCACCGAGGTGCAGCGGGAGGTCAACGAGGGCAGCCGGGACAGCAGCTTCGCCCGGGGCGTCAAAGTGATCACGGACGGGATCGAGGCGCACCGGGCGGCGCGGCAGCGGGGCTGAGCCGGAGCCCCCGACTCGGGCCCGCCCCGGCTCCGGCTCCGGCTCCGGCTCCGGCCCCGGCCCCGGCCCCGGCCGGCGCTCAACTCCCGCTCAGCGCCTGGATCTCGGCGTAGCCCGGAACCGGCCCGACCGGCCCGCCCGAGGCCACGGCGGCGGCCGTCGCCACCGCCGCCGCCAGCGCCGAGCGGTACAGCAGCGAGCCCAGGCTGACCCGGGCCACCCCGAGCCCGGCCAGCTCGGCGAGGCCCGGGCCGGTCGGCGTCCAGAGGATGTTGAGCGGGACGGACAGCCCGCCGACCAGTCGGCCGATCGCCGCCGGCTCCGTCAGTCCGGGCACGAACACGCCGTCCGCGCCCGCCTCCTGGTAGACCGCCAGTCGCCGTGCGGTCTCCGCCCCCGGGTCCTGGTGTCCGCACCAGTAGGTGTCGGTGCGGGCATTGATGAACAGCTCCGGCACAGCGGCCTTCACCGCCGCGACCTTCGCCGCGTGCACGTCGGACGGCGTCAGAGAGCCGTCCGGCCGGCCGTCCTCCAGGTTGATGCCGACCGCCCCGGCCTGCGCCAACTCCACGGCCAGCGCGGCCACTTCGGCCGGGCCGTCGCTGAACCCGGACTCCGCGTCGACGCTCAGCAGGAAGTCGTCCCGGCCCAGCCGACGGGCCAGCCGTACGGTCTCCGCCCGGGTGGCGGCGGCGCCGTCGGGCAGTCCGGCGGCGGCCGCCACGCCCAGGCTGGTGGTGCCGATCGCGGCGTGGCCGGCCGCGGCGAGGGCGGCGGCCGAGGCGTGGTCCCAGGCGTTCGGGAGCAGCAGGGGGTGACCGGGGCGGTGGTGCAGGGCGGCGAAGGGGGTCATCGGACGGCCTCCGCGGTCAGGCCCTCGGTGACGGGACCGACCGAGTCCGCGTAGTAGGCGGCGGTCCTGGCGAGGTGGCAGACGATCTGCCGGAAGCTCCACCCCACCCCCGGCGAGTCGTCCAACTGCCGCTCCGGCAGGGCGGCGACCCGCAGCGCCCAGATCCGCCCGATCCGGTCGAGCCGGCTGCGGGCCTCGTCCAGGTCGGCGGCCGTGAACGGCACCAGGTCGGCCGGGGTGGTGACGTTGGACGCGTGCCAGTGGTCGGGGGCGGCGGTCTCCCCGGCGAGCCGGGCCTCCACCTCGGCCAGGTGGTCGAGGAGGTGGTCGGCGACCCGGCGGATCACCTTGTGCGGGGTGTACGTCCGGCCGTCGGCGTTGATCACCGGGCGCCCGTCCCAGGCCGTCCAGGTGTCCGCCAGGGCGAGCACGTGGTCCATCATCCCCGGGATCAGGGCGGCGAGTTCGGCCTGGTCGAGGTGGTCCTCGGCGGGCGGCACGGAGGTGTCCGAGGGGTCGGAGGAGCCGTAAAGGACGCCCTCGGCGATCACCAGGGCGTGGGTACGGCCCGGGCAGAGCCGGGACGGGGCGCCGAAGGCCAGCGGATCCCCGCCCGGCTCCCCCGCCCGGGCGGCGGCCAGGTCGAGCAGCACGTGCGTCCCCGCGGGCACCGCGACCCCGCCGACCACCGTCGCCCGGGCCGCGAACCGGCGCATCGCCCGGACCGGCGGATCGTCCCGCAGGACCGCGGCCGGGCTGTCGCCACCGCTCCGGGCCCGCTCGACCAGGGTGGCCGTGGCTTCGCAGGCCTGCACCAGCAGGCCGATCCGGTTCGCCGCCACCTCCGCGACCCCGCCGTCCGAAGCGTCCTCGCCGCCCTCAGCGCCCCCGCCGCCCTCGTCGTCCTCGTCGTCCTCGCCGCCCTCAGCGCCCCCGGCACCCATCGCGGGCAGCAACCGGGCGACCGCCGCGTCCGCCTCCGGGTCGTCCGGCGTCGGTTCGAAGTAGGCCCGGGCCACCACCTTCACGTCCCGTGCGACGGCCTCCGGATCGGCCAGCCCGAGCGCCCTCGCGAGCACCCGCACCACCCGCAGCCGGACGTCCGGTTCGTACCCGCCCGCGGCCAGGACCCGCAGCAGCACCGGGTCCAGCCGGTCCAGGTCGGCCTGCACCAGCGCCCGGCGCCGGGCGTGCGGCCCGCCCGCACTGAACCGGGCCACGGTGGCCCGCAGCCAGGCCATGGTGCCGTACGGACCGGGCGTCGCCGGCGGTGGGACGAGGGCCGGGTCGGCCAGGGCCGCGGTCACGTCCTGGTAGCGGGAGAAGGTCAGTTCTCGGGGCGTCGGATCGCTCATGCCGCCATCGTGGCCCCGGGTCGTTTCGGTCCCGACCGAACCGTGCCGGGGCGACCATGGGGGCATGCCCGACCACGAACGCACCCCAGCCGACCACCGGGGCTCGCCGCTCGCCGCGCTCGCCGCGCTGCTCGCCGACCCCACCCGCGCCGCCTTCTGCTCCGCCCTGCTGGACGGCCGCGCCTGGACGGCGGGCGAGCTGGCCCGGGTGGCGGGGGTGGCGCCCTCGACGGCCAGCGAGCACCTGTCCCGGCTGATCGCCGGCGCACTGCTCACCGAGGAGCGGCAGGGCCGGCACCGGTACGTCCGGCTGGCCTCCCCGGCGGTCGCGACGCTGATCGAGGACCTCACGGTGTTCGCCGAGACCACCGGCGGGCCGACCGCGGAAGCGACCGCAGGCGGCTCGGCCGCCGGAACCGGCCGCCCCGCGCCCCGCAGCCTCCGCGAGGCCACCCGGCAGAGCGCCGAGGCCCGCGCCCGCACCTGCTACGACCACCTGGCCGGCCGCCTCGGCGTGGCCGTCGCCGACGCCCTGCTCGACCGCGGCCTGGTCACCGACCGCGCCGGGCTCGCCGTCACCGACCGCGGCCACGCCTGGCTGTCCGCCCAGGCGATCGAACTGCCGCCGCGCTCCGGCCGCCCGGGCGGCCGACCGGTGGTGCGCAGCTGCCTGGACTGGACGGAACGCCGCAGCCACCTCGGCGGCGCGCTGGGCGCCGCGCTCTGCCGGGCCGCGCTGGACCGTGCCTGGGTGGAGCGGATCGGCTCCGGCCGGGCCCTGCGGGTCACCCCGGAGGGCGGCCGGGCGCTGCGCGAGCTGCTCGGCGTCGAGCTGCCCTGACGACGGCCGCACCCACCCCGGCCGCCCACCCGACCGGACGCCCCTCCGACCGAACGCCCTGCCCACCCCGTCGGCCCCGCCCCGGACCGGACGACCCCGCTCACCCCATCGACTTCGCCCCGTCCAGCGCCTCCCGGATGATGTCCGCGTGCCCGGCGTGCTGCGCGGTCTCCGCGATCAGGTGCAGCAGCACCCGCCGGGCCGACCAGCTCGCCCCCGGCTCGAACCAGGGTGCCGGCGGCAGCGGGTGGGCGAGGTCGAGGTCGGGCAGTCTCCGGATCAGCTCGTCCGTCCCGCGCCCCACCTCCTGGTACCCGGCGAGCAGTCCCGCCAGGGTCTCGCCCTCCGCCATCCGGAACTGGTCCGCCCACTCCCCGTCCCCACCGCCGCCGCGCATCGCCTCCGCGCCGCCGGTGATGAACCGCGCCCAGCGCGCCTCGACCGCGGCCACGTGCTTGATCAGGCCGCCGAGGCACAGCTCACTGGCGGTGGTGCGGCGGGCCGCCTGCTCGTCGTCGAGGCCCCGGGCGGTGCGGCGCAGCAGGTCCCGGTGCTTGTCCAGGGTCTCGACGAGTTCCTCGCGCTCACCCATCAGGCGTCCACCGTCGGCGGCTTCTCGCCGACCGTCCGACCGAGGTCGATCAGCCCGAAGGCCGCGCCCTGCTGGTCTCCCACCGCCGCGAACCGCCCGAACGGACTGTCCTGCGGCCCGTGGTACACCCTGCCGCCGCGCGCCGTCAGCCGTTCGATCGCGGCGTCGGTGTCGTCCACGGCGAAGTAGACGCTCACGTACGACGGTGCCTGGGGCGGCAGGAAGTCGGACGCCCCCATCCGGCCCAGCACCGGCCCGCCGCCGACCAGGAACATCCGGTAGTCGAACGGTTCGGACGCCCCGGCGTCGAACTTCTGCACGCCGTACGGGAAGACCGCCGGGAAGAAGGCGTCGGCCTTCTCGGGCTCCCGGGTGACGATCTCGGCCCAGCTGTACGCACCGGGCGTGCCCTGCTTCTCGAAGCCCTCGTGGATCCCGGCCTGCCAGACGCCGAACACCACCCCGCCCGGGTCCCGGGCGATCACCATGGTGCCGAAGTCGCCGACCTGCATCGGGCCCATCACCACCTCGCCGCCGTTGGTGCGGATCCGTTCGGCGGTGGCGGCGGCGTCCGGCGAGGCCAGGTACAGGCACCAGGCGGACTGTCCCTGGCTGCCCGGCATCGGGGGCACGATCGCGGCCACCGCCTTGCCGTCGGAGTACGCCTGGGTGTAGTTGCCGTACTCCGACGAGCTCTCGCCGAAGGTCCAGCCGAGGACGTCCCCGTAGAAGGCCTTGGCGGCCTCCAGGTCGGTGAACATCGCGTCGGCCCAACAGGGTGTGCCCTCAGGTAGCGCAGCCATCTCTTCGCCTTCGTGTCGGCGTTGCGGCGCGGGCCGGGCGGCGCGCGCGGCCCCCGACACGCCAGCCTAGCCAGGGGGCGGCGCACCCGCGCGGGCTGGCCGCACGGGTGCGGCCGGCCGTCCTCAGCCGACCCCGCCGATGGCGGACCCGGTCAGCGGCGGACCCGGTCAGCGGCGGACCCGGTCAGCCGTGGAGCCGGGCGGCGGAGGTGCCCAGCCCGGTCGGACCCGCCGGTACCGCGACCGGTACGGCGACCGGCGTCACCGCCTCCGCGCCACCGGCCGGCGCCTCCGCCCGGGCCCGCACCGCACCCGCGAGGTCCCGCTCGGCGCCGAAGTGCCGCTCCAGGTCCGCGGTGCCGTACCGACGGCACTCCCGGTGCCAGTTCAGTACGCCCGCGAGCCAGTTCTCCAGCTCGGCCACGTACCCGCCGAGCAGTGCCCGGTCCTCCGCCGACAGCCCGAAGTCCTGGTACATCACCGGGAGTTCGTTCCGCGCGACGTGCTGGAACTGCTCCAGCCGGGAGTGCATCAGGTCGTCGACGATCCGGACCGCCGACGGGTAGTCGCAGTTGAAGAACGTCTGCACCACCAGCACCAGGTTGTGCAGCTCGCCCTCGTACTCGACCTCCTTCTGGTACGAGAACAGGTCGTTGACCATGCAGCCGTAGTCCATCGCGGAGTTCTCCAGCGCGCGCATCGAACCGTGCCGGTGGATCTCCTCGGGCACGGTCCAGCCGTGGCCGAGGCGGGCGAGCAGGGTGGTGAGCTCGGAGCCGAAGGTGGAGCGGCGCATCTCCAGGTAGTCCACCGGGTCGGGGACCCGGTTCTGGATCCGGTTGGCGAGCTCCCAGATCCAGCTCGTCGTCATCGCCTCGACCGCCTCGCGCAGCCGGCCCCGGTTCTCGTCGGTCAGCGGTCCGGCGGTGCGCTCCCAGAGGTCTGCGAGGCCGCGCTCCAGCGCGTTCACCGGCTCGGCCGTCGGGCTGCCGTCCAACGGCATGAACAGCACCAGTCGCGCGTTGGCGGCCTTGGCTCCGGCCAGGTCGCGGGTGCGGCCGAAGACCGCCGGGTAGTAGTCGTCGGCGTAGGTGACCCACGCCAACCAGGCCGAGGAGAGGTCGAGTTGGCCGGCGGTGGCGTCCGGTTGGAGGCCGGCCGCGCAGAGCGCGAGGTCGTGGTCGCGGATCGACGCGGCGTCCCAGATCCCGGATCCGGGCACGTCGGGGTGGGCGGCCAACAGCCCGACCCGTTCGGCCCACTCGACCACCCGCTCCCGCGCACCGTCCAGGTGCGGGCTCAGGCTCAGCTCGAACGGCAGTCGGAACTCCGGCAGCAGGGAGGGCCCGACGGCCTGGAACGGCACGTGCGCGTGCGCCCGCGACCGCCGCACGGCGGGGGCCACCGCGGCCCCGGCGTTCGCGGCGCCCTTGCGCAGGATGTCCAGGGCCGAGGTGCCGATCCCCCCGATCGCGTACCGGTCCCACCAATTTCCGCCGCCGGAAGGCCCGGAGAGCCCCGGAAGCCCCGGCAGCCCTCCGCCCCCCGTCCCCGGCGGCACGTCACCGTCCGAACCGCCCGAACCGGCCGCCGCACCACCGCCGTTCATGTACCGGCTGGACCGCATGTGCCACTCGTGCCCGCCGGACTGCCAGTCCTGCAGCCCCTTGACGTACGCCGTCACCCTGGCCCGGCCCGCCGCGTCCAGCCCGGTCTCCGCGAACAGCACCGGCAGTTCGGTGAACACGGTGTTCTCGAACTGCTGCAGCCGCGAGGTGAGCAGGTCGTTGACCGCCTCCGCGGCCTCCTGGGTGGAGCACTCCAGGAAACGCTCCAACACCAGGATGCCGTTGCTCAGTTCACCTTCGTCCTCGACCTCGCGCTGGTACGAGAAGATGTCGTTGCGCAGGTGCACGGCGTCCGAGAAGGCGTCCATCAGCACCCGCAGCGCGCGCGAGCCGGACACCTCCTTCGGCACCTCGGCCCCGGCCGCGTACTCGACCAACTGCGCGGACCAGGGCGCCCCGCCGACCTTGCGCCGCATCTCGATGTACTCGACCGGGTTGGCGATCCGGCCGGCGTCGATGTTGGCCAGCTCCCACAGCGACTCGTCCAGCAGGTTGCGGGTGCTCTCCGCGAACCGGACCCGCCAGTCCTCCCCCATCGCCGGCACGGTGCGCCGCCACAGGTCGGCCAGCCCCGCCTCGACCGGGTTCTCCGGCTCGGGCATCGGGGTGGCCGGGTCGGCGGGCATGAACAGCGGCAGCCGGTCGAGGTGCGCCTTGCCGGCCTCGCGGTCGTTGGTGCGCTTGAACATGTCCAGGAAGTGGTCGTCGAAGAAGAACACCCACACATACCAGTCGGTCACCAGGGACAGCGCCTCGGCCGACGCGTCGGGGTGGGTGTACGCGCAGAGCAGCCCGTAGTCATGGGCGTCCAGGTCGGCCCGGTCCCAGACCCCGGACCCCTCCAGCATCCCCATCTCCCGTGCCCAGCGCGAGGAATGCTCCCGGGCCTCCGCCAGATGCGGGTTGAGGCGCGCCGGGTGCGGCACGTAGAAGGACGGCAGTTCGAACGGCTGGCTCACGGCGGTCGGGCCTTTCTGGACGCGTCGATTGGGACCAAGAATGGCCTGCCTCCACCCCGACGCACCGTCACAACCCAAACAGTCATATGAGATGACCCACCCGCTCGAACCCCCGCCCGAACCCCCTCCCGACGTCCGCCCGACGTCCGCGCGCCGCCCCTCCAGCGAGGCGGAATCCTTCGACCGCGAGCACTGGAACCGGTGCGGGCGGCGGTCGTTGGCGGACCCTACCGCCCGGCGTTCCACCCTCAGGTCCACCCGTCGATCCGTCGATCACCCCCGGTCGCAATCGATCGCATTCGGCCGGACACCGCACCGACCCGGAACACCCCACGCCGCCGGCCGCCACGGACAAAATTGTTTCCGCCGCCCCTCCCGAACGCCCCCAACAACCGCTCCGCCAACGAACAAAGCAGGCCTGGCAAGGGCTGGAACACCAAGACTTCCCCAGCTACGGGCGTGTTGACCAGGTCCGTCCACGCCCCGTCCTCCAGACTGGGCGCCGACCGACGTCAACTCCGAGGAGGGCACACCTCATGAACGTCACCGTCCGGCTCGCCCAGCAGCCCGAGGCCGACGAACTGCTCGGACGGAGTGCGCTCGCCGCGCTCGTCGGCATGCTGCTGGACCAACAGGTGCCGATGGAATGGGCGTTCACCGGCCCGCTGACCATCGCCCAACGCCTCGGCCGCAAGGACCTCGACGCCCACGAGATCGCGACCTACAACCCGGAGAAGTTCGTCGCGCTGCTCTCCGCGAAGCCGGCCGTGCACCGCTACCCGGCGGCGATGGCCAAACGCGTGCAGCAACTCTGCCAGTTCCTGGTCGCGCAGTACGAGGGCGAGGCCGCCGCGCTGTGGAAGGACGCCCGCAGCGGCAAGGAGCTGCTCAGCCGCCTCAACGCCCTTCCCGGCTTCGGGAAGCAGAAGTCGCAGATCTTCCTGGCGCTGCTCGGCAAGCAGTACGGGGTGCGGCCGGAGGGCTGGCGCGAGGCGGCCGGCGCGTACGGCGAGGAGGGCGCACACCGCTCGGTCGCGGACATCACCGGGCCCGAATCCCTCACCCTGGTACGGGAGTTCAAGCAGGAGACGAAGCGCGCGGCGAAGGAGGCCAAGGCCGCCGCCAAGCCCCGCACCACCACCCGGTCCGCCACCGCGGGCCTCACCGGCGCCCGTTGACCCCACCGGCGCCCCCCTGTTCGGGTCCGGGCGCCCGGTCCCCGGCATGCGGCGAGGGCCTCGGTCGCGCTGCGCGACCGAGGCCCTCGAACACCGGACGGCCCTCAGAGCAGCACGGGCGCCTGCTCCTTGTCGCCCGCCACGGCGTCCGAAGAATCCGAAGACTCAGAGGACTCCCAGGACTCCGAAGGCTCCGAATCCCCCGCAGCAGCCGCGGCCCGCTCGCGCGGCAGCGCGAACATCAGCAGGAACACCGCCAGCAGCACGCCCGTGACCCACCACATCGCGTGCACGAAGGCCCCGCCGAAAGCCGTCCCCAGCGCGTCCGGCGCGACCACGTCGTCCATCGCCCCGAAGAAGGCGACCGACACCAGCCCGAGTCCGAGCGCGTTGCCGACCTGCTGCACGGTGTTGATCAGCCCCGAGGCCGACCCGGCGTGCCGGCGCGGCACCTCGGACAGCACCGCGTCGGTGATCGGCGCGACGATCAGCCCCATCCCGAGGCCCATCACCACCAGCGGCAGCGCCATCTGCCAGGACGTGATCGCCGTGCCGTACCGGTGCGCCTCCCAGATGTAGGTGAGCACGCCCGCTGCCATCACCAGCGCGCCGGCCTGGAGCACCTTCCGCCCGAACCGGGGCACCAGCTTCTGCACGGACAGACCGGCCGCCGTGGAGACGGCGATCGAGAACGGTATGCCGGTGGCACCGGCCTTGAGCGGGCTCCAGCCCAGCCCGATCTGCATGTAGAGGGTCCAGACCAGGAAGAAGATGCCGAGCGCGACGCCGAAGGCCAGCTGCACGCAGATGCCGGCCGCGAAGCTCTTCACCCGGAACAGCGAGAGCTCGACCAGCGGCGAGCCGTCCCGCCGCGTCTTGACCTTCTCGTACGCGACGAACAGCACGAACACGGGCAGGCTGCCGGCCATCGACAGGTAGCCCCAGAGCGGCCAGCCGGCCTCCCGTCCGTGGGTGAGCGGGTAGATCAGCATCAGCAGGCCGAGGCTGGCGAGGGCCATGCCGACCAGGTCCAGCTTGAGCGCCTGCTCGGCCTTGGACTCGTCGATGAAGCGGCGGCCGAGCAGCAGGCCGGCGATGCCGACCGGCAGGTTGATCAGGAAGATCGGCCGCCACTCCAGCCCCAGCAGGTTCCACTCGGTGAGCAGCGCGCCGATCATCGGACCGGACACCGCGCCCAGCCCGACCACCGCGCCGAACATCCCGAACACCTTGCCGCGCTCCTCCGCCGGGAAGGTCGCGTGGATGATCGACAGCACCTGCGGCACCATGAGGGCCGCCGTGCCGCCCTGGAGGATCCGCATCGCGACCAGCATCTCCGGGCCGGAGGCCAGCCCGCACAGCGCGGAGGCCAGCGTGAAGCCGCCGATCCCCAGCAGGAACACCCGCTTGCGGCCGTGGATGTCGCCGAGCCGCCCGCCGGTGATCAGGCCGATCGCGAAGGCCAGCGCATAGCCGCCGGTGACCCACTGGATGGCGCTGAACGAGGCGCCGGTGTCCTGCTGGATGCTCGGGATGGCGATGTTGACGATGGTGACGTCCACCAGGTCCATGAAGGAGGCGACCATCACGATCGCCAGCGCGATCCACCTCCGCCGGTCGGCTCCCGCCGTAGTCATGCCGTTCTCCTCGCTGGTCCGCTGCTTCTGCACCCGGAGAACGGTACGGGGCATATAGGTCAGGACCTGTCCCAGTTGGTCCGGCATGCTGGACGGCATGACCGACACCCCGGCCCGGCTGCTGAACCTGCTCTCCCTGCTGCAGACCCCGCGCGAGTGGCCCGGCAGCGAACTCGCCGAACGGCTCGGCGTCAGCCCGCGCACCATCCGCCGCGACGTCGACCGGCTGCGCGACCTCGGCTACCCGGTGCAGGCCACCATGGGTGCGGTCGGCGGCTACCGGCTGGTCGCGGGCACCGCGATGCCGCCGCTGCTGCTGGACGACGAGGAGGCGGTGGCCATCGCGGTCGGCCTGCGGGCGGCCGCCGGGCACGCCGTGGTCGGCATCGAGGAGGCCTCGGTACGGGCGCTCGGCAAACTGCTCCAGGTGCTGCCCGGCCGACTGCGGCACCGGGTCGGCACCCTCAACAACGCCACCGTGCCGCTGCTCACCGGGGACGGCCCGACCGTCGACCCGGAGCTCCTCACCCTGCTGGCCGGCGCCGTCACCAACCACGAGCGGCTGCGCTTCGCCTACCGGGCCCGCGACGGCGCCGAGACCCGCCGCAACGTCGAACCCGAGCGCCTGGTCTCCACCGGCCGCCGCTGGTACCTGATCGGCTACGACCTGGACCGCGAGGACTGGCGGCTCTTCCGGGTCGACCGGATCACCGAGCCCTTCGCCACCGGCGCCCGCTTCACCCCGCGCCCGCTCCCGGCCGAGGACGCCGCCACCTTCGTGGCCAACCGGCTGCGCCGCTCGCCGACCCGCTCCATGGTCGCCACCGTCCACCGCCCCGCCGCCGAGGTCGACGGCTGGATGCCCTGGACCGGCGAGTACGAGATCGAGCCGATCGACGACCACAGCTGCCGGCTGCGCGCCCGCGCGGACTCGGTGAAGTGGATGGCCGCCGGACTGCTCATGCTGGACTGCGACTTCGAGGTCCACGAACCCCCGGAGCTGCGCGAACACCTGCGCACGGTGGCGACGAGGGCCCGGCACGCCGCGGCGAGCGACGGCCGGGCCCCCGCCGAACCGGCCGGGCCATCGGAAAGGGTCAGACCCCGTACTCGCCGGTCAGCAGCGCCCGACCCAGGGTGTGGAAGGTGAGGTTGAAGCCCACCTGGGCCGCCGGGGTGTCGGCGGTGACGTCCAGCTTCTCCACGTCCAGCGCGTGCACCGCGAACACGTACCGGTGCGGGGCGCCGGGCGGCGGGGCGGCACCGTCGTACTTGTTGCCGGGGAAGTCGGTGCGCCCGTGGAAGGAGGCCGCGCCCGGCAGGGTGTCGTCGGACGAACCGGCGCCGCGCGGCAGTTCGACGGTGTCGGCGGGCAGGTTCAGGGCCAGCCAGTGCCACCAGCCGGAGCCGGTCGGCGCGTCCGGGTCGTAGCAGGTGACGGCGATGCCCCGGGTGCCCTCCGGCAGGTCCGACCAGGCCAGCTGCGGCGAGAGGTTGCCACCGGCGTGGATGAACTCCTCGCCCAGCGTGCCGCCTTCGGCGAAGTCCCGGCTGCTCAACGGGAAGGACGGCACCTGCGGCAGGAACTCGTACGGCAACGGCGGACGAACACTCATGGGGTGCACCTCTCACGGTCGGAATGACACCGGTCACTGTAGTTGGGGCGACCGGTCACCGCCCGGGGGTGCACGTCCGGCCCGGACGCCCCTTACAGTCGGAGCCATGGCCTCGACATTCGCCCGGTTGCTCTCGGACTCCCGCCGCGCGCTGTTCACCATGCTCGGGATCCAGGCCGTCATCTGGTCCGTGCAGGTGGTGAACTGGCTGGACGACTACGACCTGTCCCGGGAGTACGGCCTGCGCGCGAATCGGGTGGACGACCTGCCCGAGATGTTCACCATGCCGTTCCTGCACTTCAGTTGGGACCACATCGTGGCCAACTCCTGGCCGCTGTTCGTGCTCGGCTTCCTGGCCGCCTACCGGGGCATGCGGAAGTTCCTGCTGGCCAGCCTGGTGATCACGGTCTCCGGCGGGCTGCTGGTCTGGCTGCTGGAGAGCCCGAACACCGTGACGGCCGGGGCGAGCGGCATGGTCTACGGCTACCTCGGTTACGTGGTGCTGCGCGGGGTCCTCGACCGCAACGTGCTGGACGCGGTCGTCGGCCTGGGCGTCGCCGCGGTCTACTGGACGATCCTGATCGGCGTGCTGCCGATCGCCCACGGCGTCAGCTGGCTGGGCCACCTCGGCGGACTGATCGGCGGACTGGCCGCCGCCGTCCTGCTCCGCGACCCGAAGACGGCGAAGACGGCGGACACGGTGCGGCCGGCGCCCGCACCCGCCCCGACCCCCAGCCTGGGCAGCCCGAACGCCGCCCTGCTCAAGGAGCTCGACGACCTGGGCCTCTAGGTCCGTCCGAGCAGGCCGACCGGGCGAGCCAGGTATAGACCATTCCCACCCCTGCGGCTAGCGTGAACGACGCACCTTCCCCCAGCTCCGGAGCCGCACCGTGGAGTCGTCCGTCCTCGCCTTCGCCACCGACCTGCTCGACGAGGGCGCCGACACCTTCTTCGGCAACCTCACCGACCGGGCCGGCGTCGGCGGCGTCACCCTGGCCTCCGTCTACCACGAGGCCCGCGACGTCTTCCCGCACAACCCCCGCCGGGTGATCCGCTACCTGGAGCCCGGTGCCGCCTACTTCCGCCCGGACCCGGCCCGCTGGGCCGGCCTCCGGCTCGCCCCGGCGCCGTCCGGCGCGATCGGCGACCGCGACCCCTTCGCCGAGGCCGCCGCCGAGGCCGGCCGCCGGGGTCTGAAGCTGCACGCCTGGACGGTGTTCTGCCACAACGACCGGCTCGGCTTCGCCCACCCCGACTGCGCCCCGGCGAACGCCTTCGGCGACCGCCACCTCACCGAGCTCTGCCCGGCCCACCCGGAGGTCCGCGAGTACGCGCTGACCCTGGTCGAGGAGCTGGCCCGGTACGGCGTGGACGCGATCCGCGCCGAGTCCCTGCACTTCCACGGCCTGCGCCACGGCTACCACCACGAGCGCTACTTCGAGGAGCTGGGCCCGATCACCGAGGCCCTGCTCGGCGTCTGCTTCTGCCCGCACTGCCGCGCCGCCGCCGACCGCGCGGGCGTCCCGGCCGACGGGGTCGCCGAGGCGGTCCGGACCGAACTGCGCCGCCGCCTCGCCGACGAGACCGCCGCCGCCGAGCCCGCCGACCTGAGCACCCTGGCCGACGGCGCCTTCGCCGCCTACCTGGACGCCTCCGCCGCCACCGTCACCGCGCTCACCGCCGACCTCACCGAACAGGCCCACCGGCACGGCCTGCGGCTGAGCTTCATGGACGGCGGCGGCCCCGGCAAGGGCTGGCTCTCCGGCATCGACCTGCCCGCCCTCGTCGGGGCCACCGACCAGATCGAGACCCTCGGCTACGCGAAGACCCCGGAGGCCGTCCGGGAGAAGCTCGCCGCCTTCGCCCTGCACGGCGTCCGCCCGGAGCGGATGGCGGTCATCCTGCGCCCGATGGCCTCGGACTGCGACGGCCCGGAGAACCTCGCCGCCAAGATCGCCGTGCTGCGTGAACTCGGCGTCCCCGAGGTCGAGTTCTACAACTACGGGCTGATGCGACTGTCCTCGCTCGACCGGATCGGCGCCGCCCTCAGCGGCTGAGCCGCGTCCGCCGTCCGCATCACCGCCGCCCGCGTCACCGCCGCCGCTTGGACGTCCCGAACAGGCTGCGCGAGATCTCCTGCCCGAGCTGCTTCCCGGCCGAGCGGGCGAAGGACTTCACGGTCGGGTTGCTGAGCAGCGACCCCAGCAGCCCGCCCGCCCCCTTCGGCTCCTCCCGTCGAGGCGTCGGCTCCCGCCGAGGCGCCGGCTCCCGCTGCGGCGCCGGGGGCTCGACCGGCACGGCGTCCGGCCGGGGCGCCCGCGCCGCCAGCTTCTCGTACGCCGACTCCCGGTCGATCGCGTCCCGGTAGCGCGCCGTCAGCGGCGAGGCGTCCACGGCCGCCTGCAGCGCGCCCGCCTCGATCGGCCCCATCAGCGACTGCGGCGCCCGCAGCCGGGTGGCCGCCACCGGCGTCGGCGCGCCCTTCTCGGAGAGCACGGTCACCACGGCCTCGCCGGTCCCCAGGGAGGTGAGCACCGCGCTGAGGTCGTAGGAGGACCGCGGGAAGGTCGAGACGGTGGCCTTGAGCGCCTTGGCGTCGTCCGGGGTGAAGGCGCGCAGCGCGTGCTGCACCCGGTTGCCCAACTGGGCGAGCACCTCGGCCGGGACGTCCCGCGGCGTCTGGGTCACGAAGAAGATCCCGACGGCCTTGGAGCGGATCAGCCGCACGGTCTGGGTGATCGCCTCCAGGAAGGCCTTGGAGCCGCCCTTGAACAGCAGGTGCGCCTCGTCGAAGAAGAACACCAGCTTGGGCCGGTCGAGGTCACCGACCTCGGGCAGCTCCTGGTACAGGTCGGCGAGCAGCCACATCAGGAAGGTGGAGAACAGCCGCGGCCGGTCCTGGACGGCGGGCAGTTCCAGCACCGAGACCACGCCCCGGCCGTCCGGGGTGGTCCGCAGCAGTTCGGCGGTGTCGAACTCGGGCTCGCCGAAGAAGGCCCCGGCGCCCTCGTTCTCCAGCACGGTCAGCGCCCGCAGGATCACCCCGGCGGTGGCGGCGGAGAGGCCGCCGATGGTGCGCAGTTCCTCCTTGCCCTCGGGCGAGGTGAGGTGGCCGATGACGGCGGTGAGGTCCTTGAGGTCGTAGAGCTCCAGGCCCTGGCGGTCGGCGTAGTGGAAGACCAGGCTGAGCGAGGACTCCTGGGTCTCGTTCAGGTCCAGCACCTTGGCGAGCAGCAGCGGCCCGAAGCTGGTGACGGTGGCCCGGATCGGGATGCCTGTGCCCTGTCCGCCGAGCGAGTAGAACTCGACCGGGCAGCCCTGCGGCGTCCACTGCTGCCCGACCTCGGCGGCCCGGGCCGAGGTCCGGTCGCTGGGGGCGCCGGGCGCGCCGATGCCGGAGACGTCCCCCTTGATGTCGGCGAGGAACACCGGCACGCCCTGCGCGGAGAGCTGTTCGGCGATCAGCTGGAGGGTCTTGGTCTTCCCGGTGCCGGTGGCCCCGGCGACCAGTCCGTGCCGGTTGAGCACCGCGAGCGGGATGCGCACCTGGGCGTCGGGGTAGGCGGTGCCGTCCAGCAGCACCGCACCGAGGTCGAGCGCGGGCCCGGTGAAGGCGTACCCGTCGGCGATCTCCCGGACGGTCGGCGGGGTGAGGGCGGAGTCCATCGGTGCACGCTCCTGAAACGGATCGCCGGACGGGATCGGCGAACGGGATCGCCGGACGGGATCGGCGGTCGGACGCCGGTCCTGAACCCGGCCGGGACCGGCCGATGTTCACGACATTTCCCATCAAACAGCCGCAATCGCCCACCCGCAGCTCGCACCCGTGCGCGTGGCGGCGCACCGGCTGCTGCGCCACGCACCGTCCGAACGGTAGGCTTTCCGTGTGATCTTCAAGCGCATCGGCAATGGGCGGCCGTACCCGGATCACGGCCGGATGAGCACCCGACAGTGGGCTGACGTCGCCCCACGCCCGGTGCGGCTCGACCAGCTGGTGACCACCAAGGGCCAGCTCGACCTGGAAACCCTGTTGGCGGAGGACTCGACCTTCTACGGGGACCTCTTCGCCCACGTGGTCAAGTGGCACGGCGACCTCTACCTGGAGGACGGGCTGCACCGGGCCGTACGGGCCGCGCTGCAGCAGCGCCAGGTGCTGCACGCCCGTGTCCTCGAAATGGACTGACGGTCGCACCGGACGCCTTCGGACCCAGCCGGACGACCCCCGGATGTCCCCCGGACCGCTCCCCGCCACCCGGCGGAGGGCGGTCCCGGCGTACCCGGGTACCTCCTTTCGGGTACCGGGGTACTCCAGATGATGATCGTTTAGTACCTTCACAGCTGTCCGGCACTACGCTGCTGACTACGGCCGCGACCAGGGGATCCGCCCGCACCTGGGGGATTTCCCTGCCCGGCCCTCCCGTCACTCCGACCCCGCCCCGGCACGAGGGGGAGACAGACCGTGAGCATGTTGACTCCCCAAGGCCTCAAGGGGAAGCAGTACCGCGTCACCGGCAACGCCTACCCGCGGCTGGGCCGCCCCCCGAAGAAGAGCCGCAAGGTGATCGCCGCACTCGCGGCCGTGCTCGCCCTGGCCCTGATCGGCCTCGGCGGCGTGCAGCTGTACGACATCTTCCGCGGCAAGGACAAGAACGCCGCCGCCCAGGCCTGCGCCGCCCCGTCCGGCAAGGCGCTGGCCGCCCCGACCCCGGGCGCCACCCCGGGCGCCCCCGCGGCCTCCGGCGCGCCCGCCGCCGCGGTCGACCCGCACGCGGTGCCGCAGCCCTCGGCCGTCACGGTGAACGTCTACAACGCCACCACCAAGGCCGGCCTGGCCGGGCGGACCGCCGACGAGCTGAAGAAGCGCGGCTTCACGATCGGCAAGGTCGGCAACGCGCCCGCCGAGCTGGACAAGAAGGTGCCCGGCACCGCCCAGGTGATCGCCGGCCCGACCGGCGCCGCCGCCGGCACCCTGGTCGGCGCGCAAATCGCCGGAGCCACCGTCACCGCCGACGCCCGCGCGGACACCAGCGTGGACTTCGTGATCGGCGACAGCTACAACGCCCTGCTGGACGAGACCCAGGCGGCCGCCGCCCTCGCCCTGGCGATCAAGCCCTCGCCCGCCCCGAGCACCACCGGCAGCTGCTAGGTCCGGTCCGGCCGCCGGAACAGGGCAAGCCGGAACAGGACAAGAGGAGAGCCCCCGGCAGACGCAGCGCCGGGGGCTCTCGGACGTTCTCGGGGGAAGGGTGATCAGCCGGCCGTGCCGTACAGCCGGTCGCCCGCGTCGCCCAGGCCGGGGACGATGTAGCCGTTCTCGTTCAGCCGCTCGTCCAGCGCGGCGGTGACCACGGTGACCGGCAGGTCGGCCAGCTCGCGCCGGACCACCTCGACGCCCTCCGGCGCCGCCAGCAGCACGACCGCGGTGACGTCGGTGGCACCGCGCTCGATCAGCGTCTTGATCGCGGCGACCAGGGTGCCGCCGGTGGCCAGCATCGGGTCGAGCACGTAGACCTGGCGGCCGGACAGGTCGTCGGGCATCCGGGTGGCGTACGTGGAGGCCTCCAGGGTCTCCTCGTTGCGCACCATGCCGAGGAAGCCGACCTCGGCGGTCGGCAGCAGACGGGTCATCCCGTCGAGCATGCCGAGACCGGCCCGCAGGATCGGGACGACCAGCGGACGCGGGTAGCTGAGCCGGGTGCCGAGCGTGACCGCCACGGGGGTGGTGATCTCCACCTCGTCGGTGCGGACGTCCCGGGTGGCCTCGTAGGCGAGGAGGGTCACCAGCTCGTCGGTCAGGCGACGGAAGGTCGGCGAGTCGGTGCGCTCGTCGCGCAGGGTGGAGAGCTTGTGGGCGACCAGGGGGTGGTCGACGACGTGGAGACGCATGTACCGAGGTTAGCCCGGTCCTGGACGCCTGTACGACACGCCGTGCCAGGCCGCCCACCGGCCGCTGTCATCTTTCGGTGACACGCCGTGACAGTCGGGGAATGTCCGGACGGAACCGTTTGCTGTGGTATCAACCCGGCCGTTCTGGGAATGTCACGTCTTATGACGAGCAACCCGAAGGCCGGGGACGGCTCGGCGGACGAGCCCGTCGACGGGGCGGCCCTCCGCGCCGGGCCTCCGCAGGACCCCCCGGAGACCGAGTCGGACCGCCGCAAGCGGCGGGCCGTCTTCCTGCGTGAGCTCGCCGAGGCCCGTGAGCTCAGGGAGCGGGTCCAGCCCCGGCGGACCAAGGAGCGGCGGATGCGCGAGGCGATGCGGATGCGGACCTTCCGGATCTGACCGGCTCCGACCCGCCCGGTGCCGACCCGGCACCACCGCACCCCGACACCACCGCACCCTGGCCCCGTCAAGACCCCGCAGCGAATCCGACAGGCGTTCGGGACAAAATTCGACCGGCGCCGGACGGCCCCGACCCGGTTCCGCCGTCCGCCACCCGGCCCTTCCGACACGACCTGCAAAGACGCGCTGCCGAACACCCCCCGCGAGGGCGGGCTTTCTGTCACGATTCCGATGGGACGGTCCGAACAAGCGGACCGCCTCTGGCGCGGGGGCGGCCAGAGTTCCGCGTCGCCCGAGCGCGCCGACAGCCGAGACCGATGATCTTGGGAGTGTCCCTGGTGGCGTACTTCGCTGCAGTGCTTGCTCGCACCGAGGACGGGTGGGATGTGAGCGAGACGGAACTCGACGACGTCGAAACCCTGGCCGATCTGGCCGACCTGGCCCGCGGCGCCGCACAGGACGACGACAGCGTCCTGATCTTCATCGAACAGGAGGACTCCTGGTTCGCCATCGTCCGGGTGGACGGTGAGGACGACCCGCGGATCTTCGTGTCGGACGGCGCCGCCGCCGCCCGCAGCTCCTACGGCTCCGTCCTCACCGACGAGCTGGTCGACCAGGCCGGCGAGAGCGAGTTCGGCGACCTCGACCACCTGCTGGACGAGGACGCGGAGACCGAGGAGCAGGACGAGGAGGACGCGGACGCCCACGGCAGCGTCCCGGTCGGCCCGCTGGGCGACGCCCACCTGCTCACCGAGTTCGGCCTGGCCGCCGACGAACTGCTCGGCCTCAGCGGCGAGGGCGCGGTGCCGGGCGACGCCCTGGAGGAGATCGCCGAGGCCCTGGGCTGCGGCGAGGTCCTGGAAGCGGTCCGGTAGCGGCACCG
Organism: Kitasatospora sp. NPDC096077; assembly: GCF_040303245.1. NCBI lineage: Bacteria > Bacillati > Actinomycetota > Actinomycetes > Kitasatosporales > Streptomycetaceae > Kitasatospora > Kitasatospora sp. NPDC096077. The sequence continues at coordinate 29,474 of NZ_JBEOSV010000069.1, forward strand.
CTCGCACCGGTGTCCGCCACCGGATGCCCGACACTGGATGCCATGCAGCCCGCATCCACCCCGCTGACCGTCCCGCACGTCCCCCCGCTGCCCGCCCCCGTCCGCCCCGACCCGGTCCGCGACCGCTGGGCGGCGCCGATGCGCCTCGCCATCGCCGAGGCCGCCCTGGCGCCGGCCACCGGGGACGTCCCGGTCGGGGCGCTCGTCCTGGGCCCGGACGGCGAGGTGATCGGGCGCGGCCACAACGAGCGCGAGGCGGTCGGCGACCCGACCGCGCACGCCGAGGTGGTCGCGATCCGGCAGGCGGCCGAGAAGACCGGCGAATGGCGGCTCAGCGGCTGCACCCTGGTGGTCACCCTGGAGCCCTGCACGATGTGCGCCGGCGCCATCGTGCTGTCCCGGATCGACCGGGTGGTCTACGGCGCCCTCGACGAGAAGGCCGGCGCGGCCGGCTCGCTCTTCGACGTGATGCGCGACCGCCGGCTCAACCACCGGCCCGAGGTGATCTGGGGCGTGCTCGCCGAGGAGTGCGGCGCACAGCTGCGCGCCTTCTTCGACACCCACCGCTGAGACCCCGGCGACGGCCCTCCCGATACGGATTTCGTGACCGCGCCACCCGTCCGGTAGAGTTCCCCTCGGTAGCGTGTCCGAGCGGCCAAAGGAGCACGCCTCGAAAGCGTGTGTGGGGGCAACTCCACCGTGGGTTCGAATCCCACCGCTACCGCCAGCAAGCCCGAGAGCCCGTCCGATCCGGACGGGCTCTCGGCGTTTCCGCGCACCCCCGGCGCGTCCCCGACGCACCGTCGAAGGCTTGCGGGACACCGCGGACCCGACCCCGGGCACGAAAGAGGCCCCGTACTCCGGGCCGATGACCACCGTGCCCGGCTCGTACGGAGCCTTGGAGGGGGAGCGGCTCGGGGGACTGACCGCTCCCCCGTCGAAGTCCCACAACCGGCGCCGCGTGGGGGGAAGCCGCGACGACCGGTCCCACAGCGGGGACTCCGGATCCACCTGCCGGGGATTCCTGCCAGATCCTCGGCACGTGTTCCATCCTGCCGCCCGGGCCTCCGCGGGGCATCCGGAGAAAGACCCCACTCGCGGGGACCTTCGTCCCGCCGGGCGAACGCGTCGCACACTTGATAGCCCGTCCGGTGGATAAGCTGCCGTGCAGGGCCGCTCGGGGACCCGGATGACGGCGGCCCACCGCAGGGAGGAAGGTCACGATGGCGCAGGCGAAGAAGATCGGCATGGCCCTCCTGCTCATCTTCGTGCTCTACTCGATCATCACCTCACCGGCCCGGTCCGCCGAACTCGTCCAGCTGGGCTTCGAGGGCATCTCGAACGCGGCCAAGGCGGTCGGCACCTTCATGACCGGTCTGATCAAGTAAGGAGCGGCAATCGTGATCCGCCATCTGGTCCTGTTCAAGCTCAACGAGGGCGTCGCCAAGGACGAGCCGCGCGTGCTCGCCGGCGCCAAGGCGTTCGCCGAGCTGGGCTCGCTCATCCCCGAGCTGCGCGAGTGGGAGTCCGGCTGGAACACCACCGAGCGCGACATCGCGTACGACTACGCGATCAACAGCCTGGTCGAGGACGGTACCGCCCTCCAGGCGTACCTGACCCACCCCGCGCACCAGGCGGCGGCCGGCCAGTGGCGCGAGTTCGCGACCTGGGTGATCGCCGACATCGAGGTCTGAGCGACCCGCCCCCCTCGCGGCCGTCCCCCGGACGGCCCGCGCCCGCCCCGTCCGACTCCCGGGCGGGGCGTCTTGGTCCGCCCGGGAACGACCCTTGCGGCGCCTCGCCGACCGGCCGCCCGCGGCCCGCGCACCCCATCAACACACCTCCACCGGGTGCTTGCCCGACCTGCGCCCACCTTGTGATGCTATGACCGGTTTTGCCGGACATGGCGAGGTGCGAACCAGCCGCGACACCCGATCCGCAGGGCCCGCCGTTGTCGACTTTGGGAGGGGTGACGTGTCCGTGGACGAGGTGTTGGCTGCGATCATCAGCCCGGCAGGCGAGCTCCGCCCGGACGGACTGCGCGGCCCCGGCGGCCGGCCCGTCGTGGACGTCAGGACGCTCACCCGGGTGCTCTTCGAGCGGCTCTCCGAGCTGCCTCCGGACGCCCCCGAGCGGGAGCGGGTCCGGGCCGCCCTGATCGAGGTGAACATCCCGCTGGTCCGCTACGCGGCCACCCGCTTCCGCAGCCGCAGCGAACCGATGGAGGACGTCGTCCAGGTCGGCACCATCGGCCTGATCAACGCGATCGACCGCTTCGACCCGACCCGGGGCGTCCAGTTCCCCACCTACGCGCTGCCGACCATCCTGGGCGAGATCAAGCGCTACTTCCGGGACAACGTGCGCACCATGCACGTCCCGCGCCGCCTCCAGGAGCTGTGGGTCCAGGTCAGCGGCGCCATGGAGGAACTGACGGTGCTGCACGGCCGGGCCCCCAAGGTGCCCGAGATCGCCGCCAGCCTGCGGATCCCCGAGGAGGACGTCCGGGCCTGCCTGGACGCCGGGCGGGCCTACAACGCGGCCTCCCTGGAGGCCGCCCAGGAGCACGAGGGCGGCCTCGCCCTGCTGGACCGGCTCGGCTACGAGGACGCCGCGCTGGCCGAGGTCGAGCACCGCGACATGGTCCGCCACCTGCTGGTCCAACTCCCCGAGCGGGAGCGACGGATCGTGATGCTGCGGTTCTTCGCCAACCTCACCCAGTCGCAGATCAGCACCGAGCTGGGGATGTCCCAGATGCACGTCTCCCGGCTGCTCTCCCGGATCCTGACCAGGCTTCGGACCGGCAACTCCTGGGAAGAGTGAGGTTGCAGCGCGTTACCCCCGCGTGACATCTTGCGACGCTCGGGTTTGGCGTGCACCGTGTTCCGGTATGGAGGGGGTTGGGCCTCCGCCGGGAACCTCCGCGCGAAGGCCCCCGTTCAATTGTCAGTCACAAGGGGGTGGGTGCATGTCCGGAGAGCTGGGCACTGCGGAGATCCACGCTGGTCAGGCCAAGGGTACGGCGGTCGCCGAGGACCGGATCCCGCTCCAGCGGGCCACGTCGCTCGAACGGCCCGACACCGGGACACCCGGCCAGGGGGCGCCCGGCCAGGGGACACCCGGCCCGGGAGCGTCCGCCGGGGCACCGCCCGGCGCCGGGCTGGACACCCGGACGCTCTCCCGCTCGCTGTTCCTGCGGCTGGCCGCGCTGGAGCCCGGCAGCGCGGAGCACACCTATGTCCGCGACACCCTGATCGAGCTCAACCTGCCGCTGGTCCGGTACGCCTCGGCGCGCTTCCGCAGCCGCAACGAGCCGATGGAGGACATCGTCCAGGTCGGCACCATCGGCCTGATCAAGGCGATCGACCGCTTCGACCCGGAGCGCGGGGTGGAGTTCCCCACCTTCGCGATGCCCACCGTGGTCGGCGAGATCAAGCGCTTCTTCCGGGACACCAGCTGGTCGGTCCGGGTGCCCCGGCGGCTCCAGGAACTTCGGCTGGCGCTCACCAAGGCCGGTGACGAACTCTCCCAACGGCTGGACCGCTCCCCCACCGTGGCCGAGCTGGCCGTCTGCCTCGGGGTCAGCGAGGAGGACGTGGTCGAGGGCCTCGCGGTGGGCAACGCCTACACCGCCAGCTCGCTGGACTCCAGCCCCGGCGAGGAGGACAGCGAGGGCCCGCTGGCCGAGCGCCTCGGCTACGAGGACCTCGCGCTGGAGGGCGTGGAGTACCGGGAGTCGCTGAAGCCGCTGCTGGCCAAACTTCCGCCGCGCGAGCGACGGATCATCATGCTGCGGTTCTTCGGCAACCTCACCCAGTCGCAGATCGGCGAGGAGATCGGGATCTCCCAGATGCACGTCTCCCGGCTGCTCACCCGGACGCTGACCCAGCTCCGCGCCGGGCTGATCAACGAGGGCTGATCAACGAGGGCCGACCGCCGCCCGGCTCAACTGCCGTCGTCCGCCAGGAGGTTGGCGCGCAGTCCGGCCAGCACCCGCTCGTCCAGACCGAGCCCCTCCCGCCAGAACGTGTCGAAGCCGTCCCAGCCGGCCTCGACCTCCGCGAAGGCCGCGTCCAGGTAGTCGCGGTCGGCCCGGAAGACCGGCAGGAGGAGCTCGGGCTCGCGCATCAGGCCGCGGCCGCGGAAGTCCGCCAGCACCCGGTCGACCACCGGGGCGGCGCGCTCGTTGGTGAGCAGGTAGTCGGCGAGCACGGTCGCGCGGTCCACGCCCAGGGCGGTCAGCACCAGCGCCGCCGCCCAGCCGGTGCGGTCCTTGCCGGCCGAGCAGTGGAACAGCAGCGGCACACCGTCCGGATCGGCCAGCAGCCGCAGCAGGGCGGCGAATTGCTCCCGAGCCACCGGGTCGGTGACGAACCAGCGGTAGAGACCGGTCATCATGGCGGCCGCCCGGCCGTCCCCGAGCAGCTCGCGCTGGCGGTCCGGGCTGCGCTCGGCCAGCGCGCCGCGCAGTGTCAGGTGGATGTCGAAGTCTGTTGCCAGCAGCGGGAGGTGGTGGGTGGACACGCCGTCCGGCAGCCGGTCCGGACCGGCCTCGCGGATCTCCTCGGGGCTGCGCAGGTCGACCACCGCGCGCAGTCCGAGCGCGCCCAGCGGGTCGAGGTCCTCGGCCGTGACGTGGTTCAGGCCATCGCTGCGGAGCACCGCTCCGGCGCGGACCGCCCGGCCGTCGGCCGTCCGGTACCCGCCCAGGTCCCGGGCGTTGACCGCACCGCGCAGACCGAGACTGCGCCCGACCAGGACCGTTCCGTCCGCCGCCGGGAAGGCATTCCGCAGGCCCCTGATTCGCTCGGACGCGATCTGACGATCGGCCACTCGTGCGCCTCCATTGCATATTCGGACTGTCACATGGCACAGCGGTGCCCGATATTGCATGAACCTGCCCATTGGTGCGGCAGGATGTGCAAGAGTGTCATGTCGCAACGACGACAGTGTAGGTGCCCAGCCCTTCGGCGCGGGCCGCAGAGTCGGTAACCACGAGTAGCGGTCGGCTTCCGGTTTTTCATTTTCAATTCATTATTTGCGCGGGCGGTCCGGTTACGGTCACAATCAGCGCCTCCATGGCTTCACCATGAACGTTGGTAACAGGTTCGCTGCACTCTCGCCCAATTGGTCCCTCGCACCGCCGACCCTCGACCAGGATGGGCGCCGGGCAGCCTGCTGCCCGCGAACAGCTACACGGGCAGGCGAGCGCCGAGCAGTGCGGTGCCTGTCCCAAGGGGAGGATCAGAACATGGGTCGAGCGACCCGAAGAGTTGCCGCTTGCGCAGCGGCAGTTCTGCTGGCCAGTGGCCTGCAGATCACCCTGGCCCACGGCGACACCACGCCGGCGCCCAGGATCGACCTCACCGTCCTGGTCATCGACGACGGGGGCCCCTCCGTCGCGGCGATCACCGCCGAGCTGAAGAGCCAGGGCACGCCGTACAAGGTCGTCAGCCTCAATGACCCCAACCGCCCCGTGATCAACTCCGCTTTCCTCAGCGACACGGTGAACGGGCTCCCCCGGGGCAAGTACCAGGGCATCGTGCTGCCCAACGAAAACCCCTTCCCCAACAGCGCCGCCGAGATGACCGCGATCGCCACCTACGAAGCGGCTTTCAACGTCCGGCAGATCGACGCGTACACCTGGGCCAGCCCGGCCGTCGGCCTGAACTACGCCCAGAATCCGGGATTCGTCGGCACCCTGGACGGATTCCAGGCGGCCACCACGACCGCCGGAACTTCGGGCCCGTTCGGGTACCTCAAGGGCAGCGTGCCGTTCGAGGACAACGACCCGAACGTCAGCGAGAGCTACGGCTACCTCGCCACCCCGCTGGCCAACCTGCCGTCCGGCGCCTCCTTCGTCCCGCTGGTCGACGCCGCGATACCCGGCTCGACCACCCGCGGTTCGCTGGTCGGCGAGTACACCCACGACGGCCGCAAGGAACTGGTCGTCACCTTCGTCTACAACCAGTACCAGCAGCAGTACCGGCTGCTGGCCCGCGGCATGGTCGACTGGATCACCCAGGGCGTCCACCTCGGCTACGACCGCAACTACTTCGCCACCCACGTGGACGACGTGTTCCTGGCCGACGACCGCTGGGACACCGTGCTCAAGTGCACCCCCGGTGACGTCACCTGCCCGCCCGGCACCCCGGACACCGCCAACCCGATCCGGATGACGCCGGCCGACGCCCAGCACCTCAAGCAGTGGCAGGCCGCCAACAACTTCACCATCGACATGGTGTTCAACGGCGGCGGCAGCGAGGACTGGAAGGCCGACCACCAGACCACGGTGGACCCGACCGCCAACCAGCTGATCGCCGACCAGACCAGCTACCGGTGGGTCAACCACACCTTCACCCACCCGTACCTGGGCTGCGTGCAGGACGTCTCCGTGGTGCCGTGGAAGTGCACCAAGGACGCCTCGGGCAACACCGTCTGGGTGGACCAGAACACCATCTCCACCCAGATCAAGCAGAACTTCGACTGGGCCACCGCGAACGGCCTCAAGGTCGACCCGCAGGTCCTCGTCACCGGTGAGCACTCGGGTCTGCTGACCGCTCCGCAGGAGACCAGCGACAACCCGTACCTGGCGCCGGCGCTGGCCGCCAACGGCATCAAGTACACCGGCAGCGACGCCTCCCGCGAGCCCGCCCAGCGGGCCGTCGGCTCCTCCACGCTGACCGTGCCGCGGTACCCGATGAACGTCTTCTACAACGCCGGTACGGCGAAGGAGGAGGCCGACGAGTACAACTGGATCTACACCAGCAAGGCCAACGGCGGCAGCGGCGTCTGCGAGAACAACGCCAACTCCACCTGCCTGCCCCAACCGCTGGACACCGCCACCGGCTTCCAGTCGTACATCGTGCCGCTGGAGGCCCGGATCGACCTCGGCCACGTGCTGAACAACGACCCGCGGCCGCACTTCGTGCACCAGTCGAACCTCTCCGAGGACCGGATCATCTACCCGGTGCTGGAGAAGATCCTCGGCACCTACCGCTCGCTGTACACGGACAGCGCGCCGATCGTGAACCTCGGCGAGCGCGAGATCGGCCAGGAGTTCCAGAAGCGCGCCGCCTGGAACAAGGCCGTCACGGCCGGTCAGGTCACCGCGTACAAGATCGGCAACACCGTCACCGTCAACGCGCCGGCCGGTGTTCAGGTCCAGGCCACCATGCCGACCGGAACTGCTCAGAAGATGGCCATCGGAACGGCCGCCTTCGGTTCGGCCTACGCCGGTACGCTCTCGGGCTGGGTGTCCCCGGGCGCCCTGCAGAGCAGCGTCGTTCTGCAGCTCCCCTCCGGCAGCGCGCCGGCCGCACCGGCCGCCGTCACGCCGAACGTCGCGGCCAAGTCCGTGCCGGCACCGGCGCCGGCGGACAAGAAGGTCGTGCCGCAGGGCGTCGCCACCCCCGTCCCGGTGGGCCCGAGCGACGTCACCCGCAAGCCCGCCCAGTCGCTCGTCCCCGGCAGCGGAACCCCGGTTCCCGGCAAGGACGTCGTGCCGGGCGCCGGCACCCAGGGCAACGGCGCCCAGACCGGCAAGCCGTCCGGGGGGACGGCCTCGCACGGCACCACCGGCACCGGTAACTCCGGCCACCGGTAACCCGCAGCACCCCGTGGCGGGGTCGGGCCGGGCAACCGGTCCGGCCCCGCCACGGCTCCCGCTCCGACCACCCAGGCCGGACAGACCACGCAAGAACAGGAGGGGGGACAGGAATGCGCGTCACCCTGCTCACCGAGGGGACGTACCCGCACCAGCACGGCGGCGTGAGCGTCTGGTGCGACCAGCTCGTCCAGGGCATGCCGGACGTCGACTTCGACGTCATCGCCGTCACCGGGACCGGCCAGGAACCACTGGCCTGGGAACTGCCCGCCAACGTGCGGTCGGTCACCACCGCACCCCTGTGGGGCCCTGCCGCGGAGGCCCGGGCGCCGCGCGGCAAGGAGATGCGGCGCTTCCTCAACGCGTACGAGCGCTTCCTCCACTCCATCCTCGACCCGGTCTACACCACCCACTTCGGCACCGAGCTGTACGGCTTCGCCGACCTCGCCCGGCGCGGGCTGCTCAGCCCGGCGCTGCGCAGCGAGCGCGCCCTGCGCACCCTCCAGCACGTCTGGACCCGCGACTACCTGCCCACGGCCGTCTCCCGGCCGACCCTGCACGACGCGCTGAACGCCACCGACCTGCTGGAGCACGCGCTGCGCCCGCTGTCGGTCGAGCCGCCGAAGGACGGCGTCGCCCACGCGGCCAGCGGCGGCCTCGCCACCCTGCCGGGGCTGATCGCCGCCCAGCAGTACGGCGTACCGTTTCTGCTCACCGAGCACGGCATCTACCTGCGCGAGCGCTACCTCGGCTACCGCACCGGCCCGTACCGCTGGCCGGTCAAGGCACTGCTGCTCGGCTTCTACCGGATGCTCGCCGAGGAGAGCTACCGGGTCGCCGCGCTGGTCACCCCCGGCAACCGGTACAACCGGCGCTGGGAGGAGCGCGGCGGCACCCCGTCCGCGCACATCCGCACCGTCTACAACGGCGTGGACCCGGCCGCCTTCCCGCCGGCCGGGCCGGAGCCCGAGACGCCGACCCTCAGCTGGGCCGGCCGGGTCGACCCGATCAAGGACCTGGAGACGCTGATCCGGGCCTTCGCCCTCGTCCACCAGGAGATCCCCGAGGCGCGGCTGCGGCTCTTCGGGGGCACCCCCAAGGGCGGCGAGGCGTACCGGGACGGCTGCATAGCCCTGGCCGCCGAGCTCGGCGTGGCCGACTCGGTGGCCTTCGAAGGCCGCGTCGCCGACATCACCGACGCGTACGCGGCGGGCAACGTGGTAATGCTCTCCAGCATCAGCGAGGGCTTCCCGTTCACCCTGATCGAGGCGATGTCCTGCGGCCGGGCGACCGTCTCCACCGACGTCGGCGGCGTGCGCGAGGCGGTCGGCGACACCGGACTGGTCGTCCCGCCGCGCGAGCCCGAGCCGATGGCGGCCGCCGCGATCGAGCTGCTGCGCGACCCCGCGCGGCGCGCCCGGCTCGGCGAGGGCGCCCGGCTGCGGGTCATCGAGCAGTTCACGCTCCGCCAGAACATCGACGGCTTCCGGGGCATCTACACCGAACTCCTGGGCACCGCCCGCTGGATGCCCGGCGGCATGGTCGCCGTCACCGACCAGGCGCCCAGCCCGGACTGGGACCAGCAGCTGACCGCCGCCCGGCCCGAGTTGGCCACCGCCCGGCCCGAGCCGAGCGAGGTCGGAGCGTGAACGAGCGCAGCGAGCGAACCATCGAGAGGCGCGTGTCCCGCTCCGCGGCCGCCGAGCCGAGCGAGGTGGGCGCATGAGTGGTCCGATCCGCCTCGTTCCGGACGAAGGTGGCGCCGAGCGGACGATGCAGCTGCGCACCCTGCCGCTGAAGCGCCGCCGCCCCGCCCCGCCCGTCGAGCCCGACCCCGCCGAGCAGCTCGACCTCTCCGACGACCCGCTGGACGAGCTCGCCGAGCGCCTGCACGACATCTGCGCCGACGCCGTCCACCCGTACGAGATCGCGGCCTTCCTGGAGTCCGACGGCCTCTCCGACGAGCAGGCCGCCCTGCTCTACGGCCGCCCCGACGCCTTCACCGTCGCCGAGGAGCTGTTCGAGAAGGTCGAGCGCCGCTACCCCGGCCAGGGCTCCGAGTTCGCCAACCCCTGGCGGGCCGACCCGTGGCGCTGCGTGGTGCGCGGCCTGGTGTTCGCCCTGCCCGGGCTCGGCTACCTGCTCGGCGCCAACCTGTTCGCCACCGCCCGGATGCGCTTCGGCCTGCCCTCGGGCATGCTCGCGCTGTCCGTCGCCACCCTGGTCAGCTGGGGCTTCAACCAGGCGCTGGCGCACCGCGCCTACCGCTGGCTGGGCCGGCTGCGCCGCCGGGAGGCCGCGGTCTGCCTGGCCGTCGGCGCACCGGCCGGGGCGCTGCTGGCCTCCGCCGCCGCGTACGTGGTCGGCGGGCCGCTCGGCGCGCTGTGGTTCGCCGCCGGACAGTCCTGCTACCTGGGCGCGGCCACCGCGCTGCTGGTGCTCGGGCGGGAGAAGTTCCTGCTGCTGGCGCTGGCCCCGGCCTCGGTCGGCGCGGGCGTGGTGCTGGCGGTCGACGTCCCGGAGACGGTCCGTACGGTGGTGCTGCTCGCCTCGGTGGTGCTGGCGGTCGGCCTGGCCGCACGGGAGCTGCTGGTCGCGGCCCGCAGCGGCGACCAGGACGGCGTGGACCTCAAGCTGCCGATCCGCCAGGAGGTCCCGCACCTGCTGTTCGGGCTGGCCTGCGGCGCGCTCACGCTGATCGCCGGCCTCGGCGAGACCATCCACCAGGCCGTGCAGGCCGCCTCCCACACGGCCCACACCCCGGTGCACGGCGGCCACACCGCGCCCTCCGGGGTGAGCACCACCCCGACCGGGCCGGCCATGATCGCGCTGACGCTCAGTCTCGGCCTCGCCGAGTGGCTGCTGTTCCGCTACCGGGCGATGGCGGTGGCCGCGCTGCGCACCAGCCACACCACCGGGCAGTTCACCCGCCGCACCGGCGGGATCCTGCTCGGCTGCCTGTTCATCTACCTCACCACCGTGGCCGCGCTGGACGCCGCCGCGACCGTGCTGTGGCCGGGCGCCCCGTCGCTCGGCGTGCCGCAGCTCGGCGCGATGCTGCTCCTGGGCGGCTCGCTCTGGCTGGCGCTGCTGCTGAACGCCTTCGGGTTCAGCTGGAGCACCGCCCTCATCTGTCTGGCCGCCGCGGTCGCCGAGAGCGTCGGGCTGCTGACCGGTGCGGATCCGATCGTCCTGCAGCTGATCGGCTGCGGGGCGGCCGCGCTCGTCCTCACCGCCACCGCCGGGCCCGCGCTCGGCCGCACCACCCAACACCGCTGAGTACCCGCCTCCTCCGAGGCACCACCGGCCGGGCGTGCTCAGACGTCCGGCCGCCCCGAACATCGAGAAAGCGAATCCGCATGAGCAGCGTCGCGGTCACCGGAGCCGAGGGCTTCATCGGCTCCCACCTCGTCGAGACCCTGGTTGCCGACGGGCACCAGGTTCGCGCGATGGTCCAGTACAACTCGTTCTCCTCCTTCGGCTGGCTGGAGACCCTGCCGCAGGAGGTGCTGGACTCGGTCGAGATCGTCCTCGGCGACGTCCGGGACCCGGGCTCGGTCAACGGCCTGGTCAAGGGCACCGAGGCGGTCTACCACCTGGCCGCGCTGATCGCGATCCCGTACTCCTACCGGGCGCCCCACTCGTACGTGGACACCAACGTCACCGGCACCCTGAACGTCCTGGAGGCGGTGCGCCACCAGGAGATCCCGCGCCTGGTGCACACCTCCACCAGCGAGACCTACGGCACCGCGCAGACCGTGCCGATCACCGAGGACCACCCGATCAACACCCAGTCCCCGTACGCCGCCTCCAAGGCCGGCGGGGACCGGCTGGCCGACAGCTACCACGCCAGCTTCGAGACCCCGGTCGTCACCCTGCGCCCGTTCAACACCTTCGGCCCGCGCCAGTCGATGCGCGCCGTCATCCCCACCGTGATCGCCCAGGTCGCGGCCGGCCAGACCGAGATCACCCTGGGCGACCTGCGCCCGACCCGCGACTTCACCTTCGTGAAGGACACCGCCAACGCCTTCCGCACGGTGGGCACCGCGGCCGCCGAGACGGTGGTCGGCCGGACCTTCAACGCCGGCACCGGCGGCGAGATCTCGGTCGGCGACCTGGTCACCCTGGTCGGCAAGCTGATGGGCGTCGACCTGGTGGTGAAGGAGGACGAGCAGCGCATCCGTCCGACCAACTCCGAGGTCATGCGCCTGGTCGCGGACGCCACCCGGCTGCGCGAGGCCACCGGCTGGGCCCCGAACTTCACGCTGGAGCAGGGCCTGGAGCAGACCATCGAGTTCTTCCGCGACCCGGCCAACCTGGCCCGCTACAAGACCGACATCTACAACGTCTGACCGCCGTAACGATCATGCTCGTCCTGGTAGCCAAGGTTCGTGTCCTACACACCTTTTCCGTGGGGGAAACACCATGCACGCAGTGATCCTGGCCGGCGGTAAGGGCGTCCGCCTCCGCCCGTACACCACCGCGCTTCCCAAGCCGCTCGTCCCGATCGGCGACCAGCACGCGATCCTGGAGATCGTGATGCGCCAGCTCGCCGCCTCGGGCTTCAAGACCGTCACCCTGGCCATCGGCCACCTCGGCCACATCATCCGCGCCTACGTCGGCAACGGCTCGCAGTGGGGCCTGCGGGTCGGCTACGCCGTCGAGGACAGCCCGCTCGGCACCATGGGCCCGCTGCTCACCATGCAGGACCGCCTGCCCGAGCACTTCCTGGTGATGAACGGCGACATCCTGACCGACCTGGACTTCGCCGGGGTGCTCAAGCACCACGAGTCGTCCGGCGCCCCGCTGACGATCGCCACCTACGCCCGCCAGGTGAAGATCGACTTCGGGGTGCTCACCACCGACTCCGGCACCATCACCGGATTCCAGGAGAAGCCCAGCATCGACTACCGGGTCTCGATGGGCGTCTACGGCGTCTCGCGCTCGGCGCTCGCCAAGTACACCCCCGGCCTGCCGCTGGGCTTCGACGAGCTGGTGCTCGACCTGCTGGCCGCGAACACCCCGCCGGCCGCGTACGACTTCGGCGGCTACTGGCTGGACATCGGCCGCCCGGACGACTACGACCGGGCGAACGCCGAGTTCTCCTCGATCCGCCCGGTCCTGATGCCCTTCGAGTCGACCGGCGCCACGCCGGGCCTCGCGGAGCTGCCGATCCCGGCCGCCCGCACCGCCCCGGACGCCACCGTCGACGAGCCCGCCGCCGCGGGCGCCGAGAGCGACGGACGGGCCGCGTGAGAATCCTGCTGCTCGGCGGCGACGGCTTCCTCGGCCGTCACGCCTCCGCCGTCCTGCGGTCACTGCCCGGGGCCACCGTGCTGACCGCGGGCCGGCGTCCCGCCCACGACCTCCGGCTGGACCTGGGCACCGCCCAGGCCGGCCCGCTCGGCGAGGAACTGGCCGCGCTGGCCCCCGACGTGGTGGTCAACTTCGCCGGCGCGGTGGCCGGCAGCGCGGTCAAGCTCGCCGAGGTGAACGCCCGCGGACCGGCCGTGCTCTGCGAGGCGCTCGCCCTGGGCGCCCCGAAGGCCCGGCTGGTGCACATCGGTTCGGCCGGCGAGTACGGCGTCTGCGCCGAGGGCGAGTCGCTGACCGAGCAGGCCGACGCCCGCCCGGTGGGCGTGTACGGCGCGACCAAGCTGGCCGGCTCCCTCGCGGTGGCCGGCTCGGCGCTGGACGCCGTGGTACTGCGGGTGTTCAACCCGGTCGGCCCGGGCGCACCGGCGGGCTCGCTGCCCGGCCGGCTGGCGGCCGAGCTGCGCCGGGTGGCGCCCCGGGGTGCCGACGGCGTGGTCACGGTCGGCGACCTCTCCGCCTTCCGGGACTTCGTCGACGCCCGGGACATCGCCGCGGCGGTCGGCCTGGCCGTCACCGCCGAGGGCCCGCTCCCCCGGGTGCTCAACCTCGCCTCCGGCCGGGCCCAGCGGGTCCGGGCGATCGCCGACGGCCTGGTCGCGGCGGCCGGCTTCACCGGCCGGATCGACGAGAGCGGGGCCGGCTCCGAGCGTTCTGCCGCGGTCTCCTGGCAGCAGGCCGACGTGTCGGCCGCCGCCCGGGAACTGGGCTGGCGCCCGGCGACCGACCTCGCCGACACCCTGCGCGACCTGTGGCTCAGCACCGCCGAGCCCGCGCCGACCCCGGTGGTCGCATGACCGGGACCACCCCCGACGGCCGCCTGCTGGTGCCGCTGTACGTCCACCCCGCGGTGGACCCGGCGGCCTGGCGGGCGGTCGCCGCCGCCGACCCCGCCCGGATCGCCGCCGTGGTGCTCAACCTCGCGGACGGCCCGGGCGAACACCCGGACCACGTCTTCGCCGAGGCCGCCGAGGAACTCCGCGCGGCCGGGCTGCCGTTGGTCGGCTACGCCGACACCGACTACGGCCGCCGGCCCCACGCGGCCGTGGTCGCCGACATCCTGACGTACCGCCAGCGGCACGGCATCACCGGCGTCTACCTCGACCAGGTCGCCACCCACCCGGGCGCGCTCGCGCACTACCGGCGCCTCGCGACGGCCGCCCGGGCGGCCGGCTGCGGCACCGTGGTGTTCGGCCACGGCGAGCACCCGGACCCCGGCTACGCCGAGGTCGGCCTGGCCGACCTGCTGGTCACCTTCGAGGGCGACTGGGACGCGTACCGCGAGATGACCCTGCCGCTGTGGACCGGCCGCCACGCGGCCTCCCGCTTCTGCCACCTGGTCTACGACGTCCCGGCCGAAGCCGCCCAGGACGCCCGCGCACTGATCGCCGCCCGGCGAGCCGGCGTCGGCTGTGCCGTACCGGGCGCCGGGGAGAACCCCTGGCGCACCCTGCCCCACGATCTGACCGCCGCCGAACTGACCTGACCCGACCCGGAGTTCGACTACCGTGAACCGCCGCAACCGGCTGCTGCCGGCCGCCCTGGCCCTCGCCACCGCCACCGCCCTGCTGGTCAGCTCGTGCAGCAGCTCGGGCTCGGAGGACGACCACGACTCGGCCGACGGCTCCCAGAGCACCTCACCGACGGCCACCGCCCCGAGCAACCCCGACACCGGGACGCCCGGCACGCCGAGCGGGACCGGCACCGGCCCGGCCCCCGGCACCCCGAGCGGCACCACCGCCCCGGGCACCCCGCCGGGCACCACCCCGCCCGGCACCACCACCCCGCCGACCGGCGCCCGCTGGCAGCCCACCCCCGGCCTGACCTGGCAGTGGCAGCTCGGCGGCACCGTGGACCAGTCGGTGGACGTGCCGGTCTACGACATCGACGGCTTCGAGAACGACGCCTCGGTGGTCGCCGCGCTGCACGCCAAGGGCCGCAAGGTGATCTGCTACATCAACGCCGGCTCCTGGGAGGACTTCCGCCCCGACTCCGCCGCCTTCGCCAAGTCCCTCCAGGGCTCGGACACCGGCTGGAAGGGCGAGAAGTGGTTCGACATCCGCAAGCTCGACCAGCTGAAGCCACTGATGGCGGCCCGCTTCGACATGTGCCGGAGCAAGGGCTTCGACGCCATCGAACCGGACACCATCGAGGCCTACAACCAGAACAGCGGCTTCCCGCTCACCCCGGACGACCAGCTCGCGTACAACCGCATGCTGGCCCAGCTCGCGCACGAACGCGGCCTGGCGATCGGACTGAAGAACGACCTGGACCAGATCCCCGCGCTGCTGCCGGACTTCGACTTCGCGGTCAACGAGGAGTGCTCGCAGTTCGACGAGTGCGACCGGGTGTCGCCCTTCATCAAGGCGGGCAAGGCGGTATTCCACGTCGAGTACAAGCTCGACACGGATCAGTTCTGCGCCAAGACCAAGGCGCTGGGCTTCAGTTCGATGCAGAAGAAGCTCGACCTCAACGCCTGGCGCAAGCCCTGCTGAGGCCGGTCCTCCCGATGCGTACCGTCGCGCGGGTGACCCGGACCGGGGCCACCCGCGCGAGGGTCACTTGACCGCCAGCCAGACGACGGCGCCCAGGACGACCAGGGCGACGACCGCGACCAGCGCGATCACGCCGGTGCGACTGCCGCTGTTCTTGCTGCTGCCGTAGGTGGAGACGGAACCCGGTGCCTGACGCGCCGGGGTCTCGTCGACGAACGCCCGGAACATCTGGGTGCTACCGGCGGGGTCGTAGTCGTTGTCAGCCATGGCACGGACTCTAACGAATCCGCCCACCTCAGGCACACCCCGGACCCCTCCTCGGGCGAACACACCACCCGCGCGTGCGACGGCGGTACGACCGGATCGTGAATTCCGTGTGATCGACGGAATGCGCTGCCGCACAAGCGGGTTGACTTCGGTCATGACCGGAAACCAGAGCCGGGTCCGCCTCGGCACCTCCGACCTGTCCGTCCACCCGCTCTCGCTCGGCGGCAACGTCTTCGGCTGGACGGCCGACGAACAGCAGTCCTTCGCCGTGCTGGACGCCTACGCGGCCGCCGGCGGCAACTTCGTCGACACCGCCGACGTCTACTCCGCCTGGGCCCCCGGCAACACCGGCGGCGAGTCCGAGACGGTCATCGGCAACTGGCTGCGCAGCCGGGGCAACCGCGACGAGTTCGTGATCGCCACCAAGGTCGGCAGCCACCCCGAGGCGAGCGGACTGGCCGCGGCCACCATCAAGTCCTCCGTCGAGGGCTCGCTGCGCCGCCTGGGCGTCGACCACATCGACCTCTACTACACCCACCGGGACGACGACACCCCGGTCGAGGAGTTCGTGACGGCCCTGGACGAGCTGGTCCGCGCGGGCAAGGTCCGGGCCGTCGCCGCCTCCAACATCTCCGCCGAGCGGCTCGCCGAGGCGCTGTCCTTCGCCGAGCGCGAGGGCCTGGCCAAGTACGTCGCGGTGCAGCCGCACTACAACCTGGTCTCCCGCGCCACCTTCGAGGGCCCGCTGGCCGAGGTGGTCGCCGAGCACGGCCTGGCCACCGTGCCCTACTACGCGCTCGCCTCCGGCTTCCTGACCGGCAAGTACCGCCCGGGCGGCGCCGGCGTCGACAGCGCCCGGGCCGAGGGCGCCGCCCGCTACCTGGCCGAGCCGCGCGGCCCGAAGGTGCTGGCCGCGCTGGACTCGGTCGCCGCCGAGCACGGCGTCGAGCCCGCGAGTGTCGCCCTGGCCTGGCTGGCCGCCCGCCCGACGGTCGCCGCCCCGATCGCCAGCGCCCGCACCGTCGACCAGCTGCCCCCGCTGCTGGCGGGCGCCACGCTGCGGCTCACCCCGGAGCAGACCGCGCTGCTGGACGAGGCCTCGGCCTGACCGGACGCGGGGGGGGGGGGCGGGGGGCGGGGGGTCGGGGGGCCGGCGCGAGCGGGCGCGCCCGACCCCGACGCACGAGGCGGGGGGGGTGGACCCGGA
>NZ_JBEOSV010000070.1:0-46050 GCF_040303245.1 Kitasatospora sp. NPDC096077
GGCCGCCCCCCGCGCGCGCGGCCCCCCCCCCCCGCCCCCCGGGGGGGGGGGGGCGCGCCCCCGGGGGGGGGGGGGGGGGGGGCGGGGGGGGGGGGGGGGGCGCCCCGCCGGGGGGGGGGGGGGCGGGCGGGCGGCCCCCCGCCCGCACGGGGAAACCGCCCGCCCGCCCCGCCCCTCACGGGCCGGGCGGCGCGGGGCCGTTCAGGCCGCCCGCACCGGCGGCCCCGCCGGACGGGCCAGGCGGGCCAGCGCCAGCGGCTCGAAGATGCCCATCAGCACCGGGTCCACCGGCCGCACCACCGCCGGCGCCGGCACCGCCGGGACGGGGGAGCGCAGCAGCGACAGGTACAGCTCCTGCGTCTGGTCCGCCGGGTCGATCCCCAGCTCCTCCGCCAGCACCCGGCGCAGCTGCTGGTAACAGCGCAGCGCCTCGGCCCGGTTGCCCGCCGCCGCCAGCGCCTCCATCCGGCACCGGTAGGCGCTCTCGCGAAACGGCGCCCGGCGCACCGCCTCGTCCGCCCACCGCAGCGCGTGGTGCTCCTCGCCCAGCGCCGAGGCCGCCAGACTCGCCGTCTCCAGCGCGCCGATCCGCAGCTCCTCCACGTGCTCACGCACCCCCTGCGCCCACTCGCCCTCGTGGTCGGGCAGGAACGAGCCGCGCAGGTTGGCGATCGCCCCGGCGGCCAGCTGCTGCGCCACCGCGTGCGAACGCGCCGCCAGCGCCTCCCCGGCCTCGCCCACCGCGCTCGCGGCCGCCTCCAGGTCCACCGCCGCGTCCGCCGGCAGGCGCAGCACGTACCGCCCGCCCTGGGCGATCAGCGGCGTGGCCCCGGGGCCCTGCCCCGGCGCGGCCACGAACGCCCGCACCCGGGAGACCACGCTGCGCAGCGCCGAGGCCCAGGTGTCGGGCAGCCCGTCGGGCCACACGGTGTCGGCCAGCTGGTCGCGGCTGGTGCCGGTGGAACGCTCCAGCACCAGGCGCGCGAACGCGACCTGGGCCTGGGCGCTGGACAGGTGCTGCGGGGCGCAGCCCTCGTGCTCGATCGTCACCAGGCCCGTCAGTCGGATCAGCATCACGCCGTCCCCGATCTGCCGTACGGGCCCTCGTCCCGAAAACCGTTCAACACAGCTCCAACCCCCTCGAAGCCACAGCGGAAGTGACGGCCGCACGGTCGGCGGCCGCCGGCATGGGAATCCGGACCGGAACATGAAAAGACGCCGACCAGCCGTTCGGTTTCGGCGGATTTCGACCATACATTCGCCGCCGAGCACGGTGTCAACACCCGTAGAGGAAACATACCCGCCGACCGGTCGATGCGTCGTGGACGCAAGGTTCCTGCACGTCAGCGCGCCATCGCAGGCCAGGAAAGCGGCTATTGCGGACGCCTTGCGCATCCTGCCGTAGAAATGTAGCCATCCTTGAGCAGCCCACGTGAAGGCTTCGAGAAAAACCACCCGCCCGCTGTTTCCGATTTCACGGATATCCCGCCCGGCCGTAAAGCCGCCGAAGCCGTAGAGTCCGCCAGCCGTAAAGCCGTGTCAATGCCGTCAGCCGTCAAAGCCGTCGAAGGAGAACCGCCCGTGAACGCCACCGGAGCATGGGACCGCCTGGAGCCGAAGCTCGCCGCGACGAACGCCCGCGTGGCCGCCCTGGAGTCCGACCCCTCCCGCCGCAACAGCTTCGTCGCCTACACCATGGAACGCGACAGCGCCTACTGCGACCTCGACGGCGAGCGCCTGCTCATGATGTCCGGCTACAGCTACCTGGGCCTGGCCGGCGACGAACGCGTGGTGGCCGCCGCCAAGGCCGCCGTCGACGTCTACGGCACCGGCAACCACGGCGTGCGCGCCCTGGCCGGCACCATCCCCCTGCACGAGGAACTGGAGGCCGAGGTCGCCCGCTACGCCGGCCGCGAACGCGCCCAGGTCTTCGGCTCCGGCTACGCCGCCAACGTCGGCACGGTGGGCGCCCTGGTCGGAGCGGGCGACACCGTCCTGATCGACAAGTACGACCACGCCTCCATCGTCGACGGCTGCCGCCTCTCCGGCGCCACCGTCACCCGCTTTCGCCACAACGACGTCGACCACCTGGACCGCCGCCTCAAGGCCGCCTCCCCCACCGGGGTGCGCCTGGTCATCGTCGACAGCGTCTACTCCATGGACGGCGACATCGCCCCGCTGCCCGAACTGCGCGCCGTCTGCGACGCCCACGACGCCCTGCTGATGGTCGACGAGGCCCACGCCCTGGGCGTCATCGGCCCCACCGGCGGCGGCATCGAGGAGCACTTCGGCCACCGCCACCGCGTCGACATCAAACTCGGCACCCTCTCCAAGGCCATCCCCTCCATGGGCGGCTGGGTCGCCGGCAGCCACGACCTCATCGGCCACCTGCGCTACGCCGCCCGCCCGTTCCTGTTCTCCGCGGCCCTGGGCCCCGCGCAGACCGGCGCGGCCCTGGAGTCCCTGCGGATCCTGCGCCGCGAACCCGAACGCGTCACCCACATCCAGCACCAGGCCCGGCGCCTGCGCCGGCGCCTCAACGACGCCGGCATCTCCACCATGGACTCCGCCACCGCCGTGCTGCCCGTCATCGCCGGCAGCGACGACGCCGCCTACGACTACGCCACCGCCTGCCGCAAGGCCGGCGTCGTCGGCCTGCCCGTCGTCACCCCCGCCGTGCCCAACGACCTGGCCCGGCTGCGCATCGCGGTCACCGCCCGCCACACCGCCGCCGACATCGACTTCGCCGCGGACGCGTTCCTGACCGCCGCCGCCCAGACCGGCCTGATCTGACCCACCCCACGGGCCACGGGAGGAGGAAGGAAGCCATGGCACCCCAGCAGCCCCAGCCCCAGCACCGGCACCGGCCCCGCCACCGCGCCGAGATCGCCGTCACCGGCATCGGCGTGATCAGCCCCGCCGGCCACACCCTCGCCGACTTCTGGCACACGGTCAGCACCGCACGCTCCACCGCCACCGCCCTGACCGACCCCGAACTGGCCCGCCACAAGGTCCGCCTCGGCTGCCGGGTCACCGACCTGCCCGACAACGCCCTGGTGCCCGCCAAGGACGCCCGCCGCCTGGACCCCTTCGCCCGCTACGCCACCCTGGCGGCGCTGGCCGCCCACACCGACGCCGGCGCCCCGGCCCCCGACGCCGGGCGCAGCGCCGTCGTGGTCGGCAACGCGGTGGGCGGGCGCACCACCAGCGACCGCGAGTCCCTCCTGTACGCCGGCCACGGCCCGCTGCGGGTCTCCCCGCTGATGCCGCTGGTCACCATGCCCAACGCGGCCGCCGCCCAGATCGCCATGCGCCTGGCCTGGACCGGGACCGCGCTGACCATCGCCACCACCTGCGCCTCCGGGGCGGACGCCATCGGCCACGGCGCCCTGCTGCTGCAGAGCCACCGGGCGGACGTGGTCATCGCCGGCGGCTGCGAGGCCACCCTGACCCCGGTCACCCTGGCCGCGTTCGGCAACCTGGGCGCCCACTCCCAGCGCAACGGCGAACCCGCCCGCGCCTCACGGCCCTTCGACACCGACCGGGACGGCTTCGTGATGGGCGAGGGCGCCGGCTTCCTGGTCCTGGAACGCCTGGCCGACGCCCGCGCCCGCCGCGCCCGCCCCTACGCCCTGCTGGCCGGCTACGGCTCCAGCGCGGACGCCTACCACCTGTCCAACCCGCGCCCCGACGGCGCCGGCGCGATCGCCGCGATGCGCGCCGCCCTGGCCGACGCCGCCCTCGCCCCCGCCGACATCGCGCACGTCAACGCCCACGGCACCGCCACCGTCCACAACGACCGCGCCGAAGCCGCCGCGCTGGCCGCCGTGTTCGGCCCCCACGCCGTGCCGGTCACCTCCACCAAGGGCGCCATCGGCCACCTGATCGGCGCGGCCGGCGCGGTCGAACTGATCGCCGCGATCCAGGCCATGAACACCCGCCTGGCACCCCCCACCGCCAACCACGAGAACACCGAAGAGGGCCTGGACCTCGACGTCGTCCACACCGCACCGCGCCCCATCCGCCCGGGCGCCGCGCTGTCCAACTCCTTCGGCTTCGGCGGCCACAACTCGACCCTGGTGGTGACCCCGCTATGACCACACCCGCACCCGCGACCCCGGCCGCACCCCCGGCCGCACCCGCACCCGCGCCCGCGAGCGCCTCCGCGCCCCCGACCCGCACCCGCCTGACCGTGGACGCCCACGCGCTGGCCGCCTACCGCGCCGCCGCCCGCACCCGCCTGGACGCCCCCGCCCGCCCCGGCGCCAGCCCCGCCCACCCCTTCGTCCTGGCCCACGCCCTGGCCCAGCACACCGTCACCACCCTGACCGACGGCGACCCCGGCTTCACCGGCGTCGTCCACCTCGCCCAGGAGATCCACACCCACACCCCCCTGCGCCCGGGCACCGACCTCGACGTCACCGTCGAGGTCACCGCCGCCCGCCGCGAGAACCGCGGCACCCGCCTGGCCCTGACCACCCGCCTCAGCTGCGCCACCACCGGCACCACCGTGGCGAGCCTGGCCACCGCCGCCCTGCTCACCGGCGCCACCGCCGCCACCCCCTTCGGCACCCCCGCCCCCGCCGCCCACCCCGGCACCACCCCCGACGCCGAACCCGCCGCCTACGCCCTGACCCTCACCCGCGAGGACACCGCCGCCTACGCCCACGCCTCCGGCGACCTCAACCCCATCCACCTGGACGACCACGCCGCCCGCACCGCCGGCTTCCCCGGCGTCATCGCCCACGGCATGCACCTGCTCGCCCTGGCCGCCGAACACCTCACCGACCGCCACGCCGCCGGCGAGCCCTCCCGCGTCACCGCCCTGGGCGCCCGCTTCGCCGCCCCCGTGGCCCCCGGCACCCCGCTGCGCCTGACCCTGCAGCCCTACGACCGCGGCACGGTGGTGCGCTTCACCCTGGCCACCGAGGCCGGCACCGCCGTCAAGGCCGGCTGGGCGCACATCGCCCCCGCCGGGGCGGGGGAGTGAACCCCGTGACCACCGCCCCGGACAACCCGGCCGCCACCCCGGACAACCCGGGCCCCGGCCCGGACAACCCGGCCGCCACCCCGGCCGCCGGCCCGCAGGAAGCCGCACCGCAGGACGCGGGCCCCGCCGGGGACGGGGCGGCGCCGGCGGTGCCGCCGCTGCCGCTGCCCGACGCCGTCCTCGCCCACGCCCGCACCCGCCCCACCGCCACCGCCCTGATCTGGCACGAACGCACCGTCACCTACCGCGAACTCGCCGACGCCACCGCGGCCGAACGCGCCCGCCTGAACGCCCTGGACCTGGCCCCCGGCGAGCCGGTGGGACTGATCGCCGTCAAGTCCCCCGAGGCCGTCGCCCTGGTCCTGGCCTGCCTGGCCGAGCGCCGCCCCTTCCTGCTGCCCTCCCCGCAGCTGGCCCCCGCCCTGCTCGCCGCGCTCTTCGCCCAGGCCGGCGCCCGCCACCTGCTCACCCCCGTCGGCCAGCAGGCACCCGCCCTGCCCGCCCTCACCCGCCCGGCCCCCGTGCCCACCCTCGCGGCCGGCACCTCCTTCCTGCTCACCACCTCCGGCTCCACCGACCTGCCCAAGATCGTCCCCCTCGCCCAGGCCGCCGTGGACCGCTTCACCGCCTGGGCCCACGACACCTTCGACCTGGGCCCCGGACGCACCGTCTGCAGCTACGCCCCCCTCAACTTCGACCTCGCGCTCCTGGACGTGTGGGCCACCCTGGCCGCCGGCGGCACCAGCCTGCTCATCGACCCCGCCCACGCCCTGAACGGCCGTCACCTGCTCGCCCAGCTCCAGCGCCACCGCCCGCACGTGCTGCAGGCCGTCCCCCTGGCCTACGCCCTGCTCCTGCAGGCCGCCGCCCCAGGCGCCGTGCTGGAGGGCGTCGAGCACGCCGCGTTCACCGGCGACGCCATCGACGCCCGCACCCTGGCCGCGCTGCCCGCCCTGCTGCCCCACGCGCGCCTCTACAACATCTACGGCTGCACCGAGACCAACGACAGCTTCCTGCACCGCCTGGACCGCCTGGACGCCGCCGCCGCCCTCCCGGTGCCGATCGGCGAGCCGCTGCCCGGGGTGCGCACCCTCATCGCCACCGCGGACGGCACCGCCCTGACCGGGCCCGGCAGCGGCGAACTCTACGTCTCCACCCCCTTCCAGGCCGCCGGCTACCTCGACCGCTCCCGCGACAGCGGCCGCTTCACCACCCAGCCGGGCGGCGCCGGAGCGGGCCGGCGCTGGTTTCGCACCGGCGACCTGGTCACCCGCGACGAGAGCGGGCGCATCCACCTCACCGGCCGCGCCGACTTCCAGGTCAAGGTCCGCGGCGTGGCCGTCAACACCGCCGAGGTCGAACGCGTCCTGCTCGCCCACCCCGAGGTCAGCGAAGCCGCCGTCGCCGCCGCGAGCGACCCGCTGACCGGCAAGCGCCTGCACGCCGCCGTGCGGCGCACCCCCGGCTCCGCCCTCAACACCCTGCGCCTGCGCGAGCACCTGGCCCGCAACCTGCCGCGCGCCGCCGTGCCCGAGCGCCTGGCCATCCAGGACGCCCCGCTGGCCCGCACCGCCACCGGCAAGGTCGACCGCAAGGCCGTCCTGCCCGCCGCACCCTGAACCACCCCGCCCCACCGCACCCCGAACCACCCCCGTGCCCCCATCCAATTCACCTATCCAGCAAGGGAGTCGAGCGCCATGAGCAGCAACACCGACCGGATCAAGCGCTTCCTGATCGAGGAATTCCTGCCCGACGTCACCCCCGACGAGCTCGCCGACGACCACGACCTGCTCTCCGACGGCGTCATCGACAGCCTGGGCGTCCTCAAGCTCATCGCCTGGGTCGAGGACCACTTCGCCCTGCCCGTCGACGACACCGACCTGGACCCCAACAACTTCCGCTCCGTCACCGCCATCGACGCCTTCATCACCCAGCGCCGCACCACCGCGGCCACCGCCGTCGAGGCCGACGCGGCCACCGCCACGGTCGGCGGCTGACCCGTGCACCCGGCCCTCACCGCACTCCTGGCCGGACGCCCCGTCCCCCTGGAGGCCTGGCGCACCTGGTGGGACCAGCTGGAGCAGCGCACCCCGGGCCCGGCCCGCGACAGCGACCGGGCCCAGGCCGCCGCCCTGCTGGCCTGCCTGACCACCCGCCTGCCCGACCCCGCCACCCTGACCGCCCTGACCACCTCCCTCACCGAACGCAGCCCCCACCCCGGCACCCCCGTGGACGGCAGCGTCAACATCGTCGGCACCGGCGGCGGCCCCGCCACCCTCAACCTCTCCACCGCCGCCGCCCTGACCGCCGCCGCCATCGGCATCCCCGTCGTCAAGACCGGCTCCCGCGCCTACACCAGCGCCGCCGGCTCCGTCGACCTCCTCGAACGCCTGGGCATCACCCTCACCACCAGCCACAACCACACCGCCGACCACCTCGCCGACCACGGCATCGCCTTCGCCGGCCCCCACGTCTACCCGCCCCAGCTCACCCGCCTGGCCCGCACCCTGTACCCGCTCACCCTCAAACCCTTCGGACACTTCCTCAACACCCTCGGCCCGCTGCTGGCCACCGTCCCCGTCACCGCCCAGCTCACCGGCGTCTCCCACACCGCCCCCCTGGACGCCCTGCGCCGCCTGGCCGCCCACACCCCCGCACGCGCCGTGTGGCTGGCCACCAACCCCGCCGGCGCCGACGAACTGCTGCCCTTCACCGACAACACCCTGCACACCCCCGACACCACCGTCCACCTCACCGCCGGCTCCGTCGCCCCCGCCACCGGCAGCCTCGCCGACCTCGCCCCCCGCCCCGACCACCTCACCGAGCACTTCCTCACCGCCCTCGAAGGCCGCGCCCACCCCACCACCACCCACACCATCGCCCTCAACGCCGCCGCCCTCGCCCTCGCCTCCGGCCGCCACACCCACTGGCACACCGCCTACCACCAGGCCCTGGACGCCCTCGCCGACGGCACCCCGCGCACCCTCACCGAACGCCTGCGCACCCGCCACCAGGCGGTCACCCATGCCTGAACCCCTCTTCCCCGCGGACGAGTTCGGCCTGGCCGTGTTCCTCAACGCCGGCGACCCGCCCGGACGCCTCACCGACCTCGCCCTCACCCTCGACGAGGCCGGCGTCGACGTCCTCGAACTGGCCGTCCCCTTCCCCGACTCACCCACCGACGGACCCGTCATCCGCCGCTCCGCCGCCCGCGCCCTCACCCACGGCACCACCCTGGACACCGTCCTGGCCGAACTCACCACCCTCACCCCCCGCCTGCACCGCCTCAAGACCGTCCTGCTGGCCGACTGGAGCCACAGCCTGCGCCACCGCGACCCCGCCGCCTGCGCCCGCCGGATCGCCGACGCCGGAGCCGCCGCCCTGCTCGTCCACGCCCTGCCCCCACGGCTGCGCCCCGTCTGGCAGCACGCCCTGGAACAGGCCCGCCTGCCGCAGGTCACCACCTGCTACCCGGCCTCCACCCCCCAGACCCTCACCGCCGCCGCCCAAGGCGCGAGCGGCGCCTACGTCTACCTCGTCGCCCACTACGGACGCTCCGGCACCGCCCCCGGCGCCGGCCACCGCGCCCTGGCCGGCACCGTCACCGCCCTGCGCGCCGCCGCACCGGGCGTGCAGGTCGCCGTCGGCTTCGGCGTCAAGGCGGCCGCCGACCTCGACGCGGTCGCCGGCTCCGGGGCCGACGCCGCGATCGTCGGCTCCGCCGCCGTCGCCCGCCTGGAGGACGCCCAGCGCCACGGCCACGACCCCGTGACGCAGCTGCGCGCCCTGCTCACCGAACTGCGCCCGCCGCGCCCGGCCCGCCCGGACACCGCGCACGCACCCGCCACCACCCCCGCCACCACCCCCGCCACCAAGCCCGTCACCAACCCCGCCTGAGAGGACCCACCGCCATGCTGATCCGCGACCTCGCCGACGTGAAGACCGTCGAATGGGGCAACGGCCTGTCCCGCCGCTTCCTGCTCGCCGGCGACGGCCTGGGCTACAGCCTCACCGACACCGTCGTCAACGCCGGCACCAAGTCCCGCCTGGAGTACCGCAACCACCTGGAGGCCTGCTACTGCATCGCCGGCTCCGGGGAGGTCATCGACATGGACGGCAACTCCCACCCCATCACCCCCGGCCGGATGTACGCCCTCGACCGGCACGACGCCCACTACCTGGTCGCCAGCCCCGAGGAGGACCTGCGCCTGGTGTGCGTGTTCTCCCCGGCCCTGACCGGCGACGAGGTCCACCAGCTCGACGCCCACTCCTCCTCCGCCTACTAAGGCCCCAGGGCCCCAGGGCCCCGCCGGGCCCCGCAGAAGGGGCCCCGCCGACGAGACGAGCCGTGTGCCGGCGCCACCCACGGGCGCCGGCCCGCACACCCCGCACCCGGCACCCCGCCGGGCCCGGGAGAAAAGGCGGCAACTGCCATGATCCGCTGGAACGCCGACCAGAAGGCCCTGCGCGAGGGCCTGGCCCGCTTCGGCGAGGACCTGAGCGCCGGCCACATCGAAGGCGACGAGCAGGCCGCCTTCTCCCACGACAAATGGCGCCTGGTCCAGAAGACCGGCATCCTCTCCCTGCCCTTCGAGGAACGCTACGGCGGCCTGGACCAGTCCCTGCTCACCACCATGTACGCCCTGGAAGGCCTGGGCGAGCACTGCCGCGACGGCGGCCTCAACTTCTCCGTCACCACCTCCATGGCCTCCACCGGCGTCCCCCTGCAGGCCTTCGGCTCACCCGCCCTCAAGGAGACGTTCCTGCCGCGCATCGCCTCCGGCGAGGCCATCGGCGCCCACGCCATCACCGAGAGCGAGTCCGGCTCCGACGCCATGCAGATGCGCACCCGCGCCGTCCGCGAGGGCGACACCTTCGTCCTCACCGGCGCCAAGACCTTCGTCTCCAACGGCCCCGTCGCCGACCACATCGTCGTCTACGCCCGCACCCACCCCCAGGGCGGGGCCCTCGGCGTCACCGCCTTCCTCCTGGACCGCGCCATGCCCGGCCTGACCACCGGCAACCCCATCAAGAAGATGGGCCTGCGCACCTCACCCATCAGCGAACTCTTCCTCGACCAGGTCCGCGTCCCCGCCACCCGCGTCCTGGGCCGCGTCGGCGGCGGCTTCCTCGTCCTGGACCACGTCATGAAACGCGAGATCCTCTACTCCTTCATCGTCAACACCGGCGAGATGCAGCACCGCCTGGCCCGCTGCCTGGACTACGCCAAGACCCGGATGTCCTTCGGCAAACCCATCGGCTCCTACCAGTCGGTCGCCAACAAGATCGTCGACACCAAGATCCGCCTGGAGACCGCCCGCAAGTGGCTCTACGACACCGCCCAGCGCCTGGAAGCCGGCGAGAACGTCACCGTCGACATGGCCATCGCCAAACTCCTCACCAGCGAATCCAACCTCGCCACCTCGCTGGCGGCCGTCCAGGTCTTCGGCGGCAACGGCTACATGGCCGAGTACGGCCTGGAGAAGGACGTGCGCAACGCGGTGGCCGGCACCATCTACTCCGGCAGCAACGAGATCCAGTACAACCGCATCGCCGCCATGCTCGGACTGGGCAAATGAGCACCCCGCTGCTCACCCGCTCCGCGCTGGGCCACCTCAAGGTCTGCGGCGCCCGCACCCGCGCCGACCTCGACCTGCTCGCCGCCACCGGCCCCACCCTGGTGGGCCTGTGGCACGGCATCCCCGGCGGCCCCGCCGACCTGCCCCCCGAGCGCCTGGCCGACCTCGCCGCCACCGCCATCCGCCTGGGCCTGGAACCCGTCCTGGTCACCTTCCTCGACGACCCCGACCACCTCGCCCGCCTGGCCCGCGCCACCGGCATCCGCTGGATCCAGCTGCACGCCTACCAGAGCCCCGCCCTCGTCGCCCGCCTGCGCGCACAACTGCCGTACGCCGTCCTGGTCAAGGTCCTCCACCTGGCCCGCGGCCGCTGCCTGGAACGCGCCTTCACCCCCGCCTTCGAACGCGCCGGATGCGACCTGTTCCTCCTGGACACCGTCACCGACGACGGCCGCGTCGGCTCCACCGGCACCCCCCTGGACCCCGGCGACGTCCACGCCCTGCTGCCGCGCCTGACCATCCCCTTCCTCCTCGCCGGCGGCCTGAACACCGCCAACCGCGACACCTACCGCACCGTCACCGACCACCCCCTGTACGCCGGCGCCGACATCGACACCGCCGCCCGTGACCGCACCGGGCGCTTCACCCACGACGCCGTCACCGCCCTCGCCCGCGCCTGGCACCCCCGCCCCCAGGAGACCCCGGCATGACCTTCATCGAATCCCTGCTGGCCGCCCGGCGCCCCCTGGTCATGGAGGTCAAACTCCGCGACCCCCACGGCGGCGACCTGCTGGGCCCGCGCACCGTCACCGACCTCGTCACCCGCTACCAGCAGGCCGGCGCCCCCTGCCTGTCCGTGGTCACCGGCCGCTGGTTCGGCGGCACCCCCCGCCTGCTGCGCGAGGTCACCGCCGCCACCTCCCTGCCCGTCCTGCAGAAGGACTTCCTCACCCGCCCCGCCCAGCTGGAGGCCGCCCACGCCCAGGGCGCCTCCGCCGTCCTGCTCACCGCCGCCCTGCTGCCCGCCACCTCCCTGGCCCGCCTGGTCACCTGCGCCCTGGCGCTCGGCCTCACCCCGTTCGTGGAGATCACCTCCGAACGCGAACTCGACCACCTGCCCGCCGTCGCCGACTGCGTCATAGCCGTCAACAACAAGGACATCCGCACCCGCGAACGCGACCCGGGCGACCTCACCCGCAGCCTGCGCCTGCTGCCCGCCGTCCGGGCCGCGGGCTGCCGCGCCCCCGTCTCCGCCTCCGCCATCACCGACCCGGCCCAGGGCGCCCGCCTGCTCGACGCCGGCTACGCCGGCCTGCTGGTGGGCACCGCCCTGATGCGCACCGGCGACCTCCAGGGCTGGCTCACCGCCCTGGACGACGCCCGCACGGGGGTGGCCGCGTGAACGCCGCCGTCCCCGGCTCCCCGACGGGGGCCGGCGCGTGAACCCGGCCCTGCGCACCCGCTCGCTCGTCCTGGACGCCGCCGGCGTCCCCGTCTCCGCGCTGGTCGCCGAACCCGAGCACCGCACGCCCAAGGCCGTCATCCTCGCCGTCCACGGCCGCGGCATGCGCGCCGCCTACTTCGCCGGCCCCGCCCACCCCGACACCAGCCTGCTCACCCTGGCCGCCGACCTCGGCTACAGCGTCCTGGCCCTGGACCGCCCCGGCCACGGCGCCTCCGCCCACCGCCTGCCCCAGGGCCAGCTGATCGCCGACCAGGCCGCCACCCTGCACGCCGCCCTCACCGACTACGCCCGCGCCCACCCCGTCGGCGCCGGCGTCCAGCTCCTCGCCCACTCCTTCGGCGGCAAGATCGCCCTCCACCTCGCCGCCCACTGGCCCGACGACCCGGCCCTGCCCCTGCTCGGCGCCGACATCTCCGGCCTCGCCCAGCACTACGCCCCCGGCGCCTGGGAGCGCCCCGACGACCTGGCCGGCGGCGGCCGCCTCAACTGGGGACCCCTCCACCTCTACCCGCCCGGCACCTTCCACGCCGCCCGCACCCTGCTCACCCCCGTCCCCGCCCTCGAATCGCGCGAACTGGCCACCTGGCCGCGCCGGTTCACCGCCCTGGCCGCCCGCGTGCGGGTGCCCGTACGCCTCACCCTCGCCGACCACGAGGCCTGGTGGCGCCTGGACGGCGCCCACCGCGCCGCCCTGACCGCCGCCTTCGCCCCCGGCCTGGCCCGCCTGGTCACCGCCCACGGCGCCGGCCACAACCTGTCGCTGGGCCACGCCGCCCGCCCCTACCACCTGCGCGCCCTGGCCTTCACCGACGACTGCCTCACCCGCCCCCGCCCCACCCCCGCCGCCGCCCCCGCCGCCGCTGCCGCCGACGTGCCGGCCGGGCCGGTGCTGGCCGCCGTCTGACGGCGCCCCCTCGCCCCGGGCGGGGCTCATGAGGGTGCCGTCGAACGCGGCAAGGGCGCCCCCTGCCTGCCCGCGACGGCCGAGGACGCCGAGATCAGGACCCGCCGGCGCGCGAAGTACCCCGACAAGGTCCCGCCCAGGAAGGGCTAGACCCCCCGGGCCCCGGCCGCGCTCAGCCCAGCCCGGCGGCCAGCCCCGCGGTCAGCAGCGCGAGCCCGGCGTCGAACGGGGCGCCGGGGCCGGCCTGCCGGGCCTGTTCGGCCTGCCACTGCAGCAGGTTGGGGTAGCGCCCCGGGTCGAACCCCGGCCCGCCGCCGCCCCCGCCGTCCTCGGCCCGGGCGGCCTGCTCCTGGAGCACGAAGCCGATCACGTAACTGGTCACCGCGTGCCCCAGCACCGCCGCCTGCGCCAGCGCCAGGCCCTCGGCGCGCATCAGCGCCAGACCCTCCTCCACCGCCCCCAGCGTCGCCGCCCCCGGCGCCAGGTACCCCGACACCAGCCGCGCCCCGTCCCGGCGCCCCAGCAGCGCCGCCCGCAGCCGGTGCGCGAACGCCTCCGTCCGCGCGGCCCACCCCGCCTGCCCGCCGGGCACCGGCGCGGCGGCGAACGCCGGCGCGACCACGGCGTCGGCCATCGCGCCCAGCAGCTC
Organism: Kitasatospora sp. NPDC096077; assembly: GCF_040303245.1. NCBI lineage: Bacteria > Bacillati > Actinomycetota > Actinomycetes > Kitasatosporales > Streptomycetaceae > Kitasatospora > Kitasatospora sp. NPDC096077. The sequence goes on from NZ_JBEOSV010000070.1 coordinate 13,588, forward strand.
CCGCTTGCTGCGCACGTGCCAGTACAGCGCCCCGGGGGCCACCCCCAGGCGCTCGGTCAGGGCCCGGGTCGTCAGCCGGTCCAGCCCCACCTCGTCCAGCAGGTCCAGCGCGGCGGCGACGACGTCATCACGGTGCAGTGCCATGGGACTTGAGCTTAGCTCAGGTCCCGTGCCTATGATCGACCCGAGCATTGCTCAAGTCGGCGGCAGCCGGCCGCCGCAGGACGGGAAGAACAGGGGACGGGGACCATGGGTGCGTACCTGGACGTGAACGGACTGGACACCTGGTGCGAGAGCCGGGGCGAGGGCGACCCGGTCGTGCTGCTCCACGGCGGAGGGGTGACCGCGGACAGCTGGTTCGCCCAGATCCCCGCCCTGGCCGCGCACTTCCGCGTCCACGCCCCCGAACGCCGCGGCCACGGCCGCACCCGCGACGTCGAGGGCCCCGTCACCTCCGGCCTGCTCGCCGCCGACACCGTCGCCCTGATCGAGACCCTCGCCGCCGGCCCGGTCCACCTCGTCGGCTGGAGCGCCGGCGCCACCGTCGCCCTGCGCACGGCGCTCGCCCGCCCCGACCTGGTGCGCCGCCTGGTCCTGATCGGCGGCGGCGTCAGCCGCGACGGCGCCACCCCCGAAGACCTCGCCGTCCTGGAGGACACCGCCCGCCTGGAGGCGATGCTCCGCCCCCAGTACGAGCCGCTGTCCCCGGACGGGCCCGGCCACTTCCCGGTCGTCTTCGCCAAGTGGCTCACCATGTGGCGCGAGGAGCCCGACATCGGCCTGCCCGCCCTCGCCGCCCTGCCCATGCCGGTGCTGGTCATGCAGGGCGACGACGACGGCGTGCGCATCTGCCACAGCGCCGCCATGGCGGGCACCGCGCCCGACGGCCGGCTCGCCGTGGTGCCCGGCACCTCCCACACCGCCCCGCTGGAGAAGCCCGACCTGGTCAACCGGATCCTGCTCGACTTCCTCACCGAGACCGGCCCCGCACCCCGCCACCTGCCCCTGGGCGCCCTCGCCCAGGCGGCCCGCGAACACCCCTGACGGCCCGCGCGGGGCGCGGCGGCCGGCGGTGGAGCGGGAAGTCGGCCGGTCCGACTTCCTGTGCGTCCCGTGGGTGTTCCGGCGGTCGGTGCCGGGGGTGCCCCCGAGGTGGCCGGCAGTAGGAGGTGGGTGAACCGGGTGCCTGTCGTGGCGTGCTGCACCGGTCGAAGTGCCTTCCGTGGTGGGGGAGTCGGGGCGTGTTGTTGCGGGGGCTTCCTGCCGGTGGTGTCTGTGGGGCGTGGTCGGCGGTGGAGCGGGAAGTCGGCCGGTCCGACCTCCCGTGCGTCCCGCGGGTGTTCCGGCGGTCGGTGCCGGGGGCGTCCCCGAGGTGGCCGGCAGCCGGAGGTGGGTGAACCGGGTGCCTGTCGTGGCGTGCTGCACCGGTCGAAGTGCCTTCCGTGGTGGGGGAGTCGGGGCGTGTCGGTGCCGCCCGTCCGGGTCCGGGCCCGGACGGGCGAGGGGCATGCCGTCGTGGGGGTGGCCGGCGGTGGAGTGGGGAGTCGGCCGGTCCGACTTCCTGTGCGTCCCGGGGGTGTTCTGGTGGGTGGTGCCGGGGGCGCCGGTGGGATGGCCCGGGCTCGGACGGGCGAGGGGCGTGCCGTCGTGGGGGGCGCCGGTGGTGGAGTGGGAAGTCGGCCGGTCCGACTTCCTGGGTGGCGCCGGGGCGTTCTAGTGGTCGGTGTCCAGGGTGCCGCCGAGGTAGCCGACGAGGTGGTCCGGGTGGAGGACGAGGTCGGCGGCGACGGCGGCGGGCAGCAGGAGGTGGATGAACAGGGCGCCCGTCATGGCGCACCGTGCCAGCCGAAGTGCCGTCTGCAGCGGGGGAGTCGGGGTATTCCGGTGCCGCACGTCCAGGCGGGCGCCGACGAGCCCCAGGCCCAGGCCCAGGCCCGCGCCGACCGAGGCCAGGCCCGCGAGGACGCCCGCGGCCCTCCCGTCGTACCGCAGGTGGGACAGCAGCCACCCGTCGAACGCGAGGGTGAGGCCGGCGAAGAGCAGGGCGTGGGCGAGGTCGCTGTCCGCGGCCCGCGCCGCCCGCCGGATCCACCGCATACCGCCAAGGGTGACGGATGGTCGGGCGGATCCGGAAGGCCCCTGCGGGAACCGGGCGGCGGGGCGCGATCCGCGGGCGAACGGGCCTGGGGAGCCGGGGAGTTCCACGATCTCCCGCGGGCCCGCCCGGCCGCCCGGCCGCCCGGCGGTGCGGCGTCCTAGAACGTGGTCCAGTCGTTGTCGTCCGGGGTGCCGAGGGTGCGGATGTGCTCGCCGTCGGCGTCGTCGAAGGTGTCCGTGGCGATCTTGAAGGTGCCGTTCGGCCCGATGCCGTACAGCACGACCTGGTCGTTGCTGATGCCGGTCAGCGTCAGGTAGGTGCAGCCGCCGCGCGGGACCTCGTGCGTTGCGGAGTTGCGCTTGGGGAACACCGCGTACGACGAGTAGCTGCCGTTCGAGCACAGGATGAAGTTGGGCTGCTGGCCCTGCTGCGCCCCGCCGGCGCCGCCCCCCATGTCGGAGGCGTGGGCGGCGGTGGCGCCGGTGAGGCCGAGCAGGCCGGTGGCGGCGAGCAGCAGACCGGCGGAGCGGACGGCGCGGGTCCTGGTGCGCATGGGGTTCCTCCAAGCGTCATCGGGGACGCACGCTGCGTCCCGATCCGCTCAACGGGCTTGCCGTTCAAGGAGGTTCAGGCCGATCCGGCGGCTCTTCCGGAAGCTCCCCGTCCGTAACGGGGAGTGCGCAGGTCCGGGCCCCTGTACGGGAGTTCGGGCGGCATCGAAGGAACGTCCGGGCCGGGGCGGCGGGTTGGGGGCCGACGTACCCGGCCCGCCGCCCGGCCCGCGCCCTCAGGCGCCCTCGGGCGAGGCGGGGGAGGAGCGCTGGACGCTCAGCGCGCCGCTGGTGGCGGGCGGGTCGGGCTGCCCGTCGTCGCGCTGGCCGCAGGAGCGGGCCAGGAACAGGCCCAGGCCCGCCGCCACGGCCGCCACCGCCAGGACCGCCGCCAGCACCCGCCCCCCACCGCGCCGCCCCCCGCCGCGCCGGCCGCCGCCCGCCGGAACCGGACCCGCCGCCCCCGGCGCGGGGGGCCACCGGCGCGCCAGCTCCCGGCCCAGGCCGGTGTCGATCCCCAGCAGCTCCCCGACCGCCGCCACCGCCTCCCGCCGCGCCCCCTCCTCGCCCGGCGCGGCCCCCAGCCGCCGCAGCGCCCGCCGCCAGCGCGGCAGCCGCTCCAGCCGCTCCCGTACGCGGCCCAGCAGCGGCCCGAACGCCGCCTGCTCCGCCCCCGCGGCCCCCGACGCCTGCTGCTCCAGCGCCGCCACCACCGCCTCGACGAGTCCGGAAACGTCCCCCTCGGACATCCAAATCCCCTTCGCCCTCACCGAGTTGGACCCGACCCCTACCCGCTCCGGCCGCCGCCCGCACCCCCGCCGGCCGGATTGCCCCCTCGACAGATACCTCTCACTGAGAGCTAAAATCGGAGGTATGACGACGGGAACCGCACGAGCCCCCGTACGACCGGGCCGGACACCCGACGGCGCACTCGCCGACGAGTTCTCCGCCCTGCTCACCGGCATCCAGCGGATGCTGCGCCGCCGCCTGCGCCGCAGCCTGGAACAGCCGCGCCTGCGCGGCGCCCAGGTGGAACTGCTGCGCCTGGTGACGGACACCCCCGGCCTGCGGGTCTCCGCGGCCGCCGAGGAACTGTGCCTGGCCGGCAACTCGGTCTCCACCCTGGTCAACCAGCTGGTCGCCCAGGACCTGCTGCGCCGCGAGGTGGACCCGGGGGACCGGCGGGCGGCGCTGCTGTACGCGACGCCGGCGGCCGAGCAGCGGATCGGGCAGTGGCGCCGGCGCCGCCGGGAGCTGATGGGCGAGCTGGTCGCGGACCTGCCCGAGCCGCAGCGGGCGGCGCTGGCCGCGGCCCTGCCCGCGCTCCAGCTCCTCGCCGAAGGCCTGCGCACCCTGCCCGAGGAAAGTGCCCTGCCCGAGGAAAGCGCCCTGCCCGAGGAACGCTCCCTGCCCGAGGAGGCGTGATGCACCCCGACGACCCCGACGGCCCGGCCGGTTCCGACGGCCCGGACGGCCCCGACGGCCCGGAGGCCGTGGTGTGCCGGGGGCTGGAGTACACCTTCGCCCACGGCCGCGGCAAGGCCACCCGGGCGGTGGACGGCATCGACCTGACGGTGCGCACCGGCGAGGTGTTCGGCCTGCTGGGCCCCAACGGCGCGGGCAAGACCACCACGATCCGCGCGATCACCACCCTGCTGCCGGTGGGCTCCGGCATGGTGCGCGTCTTCGGCCACGACGCCGCCCGCCGCCCGATGGAGGTGCGCCGCCTGCTCGGCTACGTGCCCCAGCAGCTGTCCGCCGACGGCGGGCTGACCGGGCGCGAGAACGTGGCCCTGTTCGCCCGGGTCTTCGACGTCTCGCGCGCCGAGCGCGGGCGCCGGGTCGCCCAGGCGCTGGCCGCCGTCGACCTGACCGACGCCGCCGACCGGATGGCCGCCACCTACTCCGGCGGCATGGTGCGCCGCCTGGAGCTGGCCCAGGCCCTGGTCAGCGCCCCGCGCCTGCTGGTGCTGGACGAGCCGACGATCGGCCTGGACCCGATCGCCCGCACCGGGGTGTGGGAGCGGGTGGACGCGGTGCGCCGGGCCACCGGCATGACCGTGCTGGTCACCACCCACTACATGGACGAGGCCGAGCGCCACTGCGACCGCATCGCCCTGATGGACCGCGGCCGCATCCGCGCGCTGGGCACCCCCGCCGAACTCAAGGACCGGGTGCGGCGGGAGGGCGGGGACGAGGACCCGACCCTGGACGACGTGTTCCGCCACTTCGCCGGCCGCGACCTGGCCGACGCCACGGAAGGAGACTTCGGCGATGTCCGCCGTACCCGCCGCACGGCCAACCGCGTCGGCTGAACCCCCGATATCCGCGCCCGCGCTGGACCTGCTGCTGGTGCCCCCGCGCGCCCGCACCGGCTGGCGCGTGGTGCCCGCCCGGGTGGCCGCGATGTGCGCGGTGGAACTGCAGAAGCTGCGCCACGACCGCACCGAGCTCTACACCCGGGCCGTCCAGCCGGCGCTGTGGCTGCTGATCTTCGGGGAGACCTTCACCCGCCTCAAGGCGATCCCCACCGGCGGCATCCCGTACCTGGACTACCTGGCGCCCGGGATCATCGCGCAGTCCGCGATGTTCATCGCGATCTTCTACGGCATCATGATCATCTGGGAGCGGGACTCCGGGGTGCTGACCAAGCTCCTGGTCACCCCGACCCCGCGCGCCGCCCTGGTCACCGGCAAGGCCTTCGCCGCCGGGGTCAAGGCCGTCCTCCAGGCGGTGGTCGTGGTGCTGATCGCCGCCGTCCTCGGGGTCGCGATGACGTGGAACCCGCTGCGCCTGCTGGGGGTGGTGGCGGTGGTGCTGCTCGGCTCGGCGTTCTTCTCCTGCCTGTCGATGGCGATCGCCGGGATCGTGCTGACCCGCGACCGGCTGATGGGCATCGGCCAGGCGATCACGATGCCGCTGTTCTTCGGCTCCAACGCCCTCTACCCGGTGCACCTGATGCCGGGCTGGCTGCAGGCGGTCAGCAAGGTCAACCCGCTCAGCTACCAGGTCGACGCGCTGCGCGGGCTGCTGATCGGCACCCCCTCCCACCTTCCGCTGGACTTCGCCGTCCTGGCGGCGGCCACGGTGGCGGGCATCGCGGCGGCCTCCGCCCTGCTGGGGCGCCTGGCCCGCTGACGCGCCGCAGGATCGCGGCCGTTGCGGGCTGTCCCGGGGGATGGGGGCGCGCGCGGAGCCCGGGCGCCGGCCGGGCTCCGCGCGCGTGGGGGCGGGCGGTCGCGGGTGCGGTTCGGGTGGTGCGGTTCAGGTGGTGGGGCTCTGGGTGGTGAGGCCGGTGACGAGCTGGTCGCGGATGCGGGCGGGGACCTGGGGGGCGAAGCGGGCCAGGTAGTGGGCCAGGTGGCCGGGGTCGCCGAGCAGGAAGGGCAGGTCGAAGACCAGCAGTTTGCGTACGGCCAGCAGCGGCACGGGTGCGCGCAGCGGGCGGAAGGTGCCGTTCCACAGGCCCGGTTCCTCGCACACCGGGTGGAACTGGCCGATCATCAGGCCCTGTTCGACGAACTCGTCCTTGGCGCCGCGCTGGAGCGCGTCCAGGGCGGTGGAGTCGGTGGGGTCCAGCTGGGGCAGGACCAGCAGCACGGTGAGCAGTTCGCGCTCGGCCTCCTCGGTGAGGTGGGCCAGCAGCCGGTCGTAGTGCCCGCGCAGTTCGCCGACCAGGGCGTGCAGGTCGGCGTGGGGGGCGCCGTCGGTGACGGCGAGGTGGAACAGGCCCCGGCGCAGCGAGGGCTGGGTGTAGGGGCAGACCGGGCCGCTGCGGCCCAGGTCGGGGTGGGCGGTGGTGAGGAAGCGGCGGGCCCAGCGCAGGATCTCGGCGGCCTCGGGGTGGGCGCGGGCGGCGCCGGCGTCGACCTCCTCGGCGCTGAACAGGCGCAGTGCGGCCGTGGCGAGGCCGGCCGTGGCGAGGCCGCCCGGGCCGGTGGAGGCGAGGGAGGGGGCCGGGGCGGGGGCGAGGGTGGCGGGGGCGGTCATCGGGGCCCCCGCCACACCGGGTTCAGGTGGGGTCCGCCGCCGGGCAGGGCGATCGCCTCGCCGAAGCGGGTGAAGCCGGAGGAGGCGCACAGCCGGGCGCCGGCCGGGGAGCTGGTCTCGGCGTAGGCGGCCTGGCCGTGGTGGTCGACCTCGGCCAGGAGGGTGTCGAGCAGGGCCCGGCCCGCGCCGCTGGGGCGGGCCTCGGGGAGCACGCCGATGAAGGCGAGGTAGAAGTGCGGGCGGTGGCGGGGGTGGCGGCGGATCTGCAGGCGGGTGATGGCGGCCAGGCGGCGGGCGGACTCGGGGTGGCGGGCGATGTCGATCGCCCGGTCCAGGGCGCGGGCGGCGCTGCGGTTCTGGCGGCCGGGGTCCTCCCACACCCCCGGCGGCAGGTACAGCACCGCGCCCTGGGGTTCGCCGGTGGCGCGGTCGTGGACGGCGAGCACGCCCCGGTGCGCCAGGCACTGTTCGAGGTGGACGCGGAAGAAGGCGGGCAGCACCCGCGCGCGGTGCTCGGGGTCGGGGAAGGCCCAGCGGGTGAGCGGGTCCTCCTGGAAGGCGGCGGCCAGGACGCGGGCCAGCGGCCCGGCCTCCTCGGCGCGGGCCGCCCGGGGCAGGAGCGGGGCGGCGGGCGGGGCGGCGGGTGCGGCCACGGGGGCGGGCCGCACGGCGGGGGCGGTGGTCAACGCGGGCTCTCCTCGGCAACGGCGGTCTCGGCGACGGCGGTCTCGGCGACGACGCTCTCGGCAACGGCGGTCTCGGCAACGGCAACGGCGGCGGCGGTGACGGCGGCGGCAACGGCGTCGGGCCCGGCCGCCTCGGGAACGGCGGCCCCGGGAACGGCGGCGACGGCCCCGGCGGCCAGGGCGGCCACCCGCGCGTGCAGCCGCGGCACCCACTCCTGGGCCTCCGGCTTCATCAGCACGCTGCGCAGCACCCGTGCCCCGTCGGTGTCCGCCGCCAGGTGCGGGTGGCGGCGGGTGAGGTCGGCGGCGTCCACCCGCAGCACGCTCAGGTAGACCGGGTCCCGGTCGTCGGCCATGCCCGCGCGCAGCACCCGGTCGCTGGCCGCGTCCACGGCGCTGAGCGTCGCGGCGCCGGCGCCCGGGGTGGGGAAGTAGCTGACGATGTCCAGCTCCGGCACCTGATACAGGGTCAGTTCCTCGCTGGAGTCGATCAGTTCGGCCCAGTCGAGGGCGGCGCGCCGCCCCGCCGCCAGCACCCGGCCCAGGCCGTCGGCGCTCAGCGGCAGCAGCTGCAGGGTCAGCCACAGGGCGGCGGCCGAGGCGCCGGCGCGTGAGCACTCCAGGCTGATCTGGCCCAGGTGCAGTTCGGCGTCGGTGAAGTAGGTGTACGGGGAGTCGTGGGCGAAGTGGCGTCCGATCGCCGGGTCGGCGAACAGCACCGCGCCGCAGCCGTAGGGCTGCAGGCCGTGCTTGTGCGGGTCGACGGTCACCGAGTCGCAGCCGGCGATCGCCCGCCACGGCGCCGGGTCGATGCCCAGCACGGCGGCCTGCCGCGGGTCGCGGCCCAGCAGGGCGAAGAACCCGCCGTAGGCGGCGTCCACGTGCACCCGCGCCCCGTAGCGGCGGGCCAGGGCCAGCACCTCGTGCACCGGGTCGACGGCGCCCAGCCCGGTGGTGCCGCAGGTGACCACCACGGTGCCGACGCGCCCGGTGCGCAGCAGCGCCTCCAGGGCGCCGGGGTCCATCCGCCCGGCGGCGTCGGCGGGCACCGGGTGGCCCTGGACGCCGAGCACGTGGCACATCCGGCTGTGGGTGTAGTGGGCCTGCGCGCTGTAGGCCACGCCCCGCTCGGGGTGGCTCTGGCGGGCCACGTACAGCGCCTCCAGGTTGGCGATGGTGCCGCTGGAGGTCAGGTGGCCCACGTGCGCGGGCAGGGCGAACATGCCGGCCAGCGCCGCCACGCACTCGCGTTCCATGTCGTTGGTGGCCGGACCGCCCTCGTAGGCGTGGTTGTTGGGGTTGAAGCGCATCGCCGTCAGGTAGCCCACCACGGCCGCCGGGTGCGGGGGCTTGACCATCTGCCCGGCGTAACGTGGGTGGAAGAACGGGGAGTTGTGCTCCAGGCGGGCGGCGAAGCGCTCGAACGCGGCGGCGAAGTCCGCCTCGTCCACGGCGTTCGCCGGGTGCGGGGTGTACGGCCCGAACCGCTCGCCCCACCGCTCGGCCACCTCGGCCGCCCTGGGCAGCCAGTACCGCAGGTCCACGGGGGCCCTTCCTTCGCATCCGCCGGACCCCCGTGCGGGGCCCGGTTCTTGAGGGTTCTTCGAGTGCGTCCCGAGCCACCGTGACCGCCCCCGCGCAAGGCGCCCGCAACATCCGCAGCTCACCGCCCTCCCGCCACGCGGCACCCGCCGCGCACCGCTCGCGGCCCCAGCCGGACCCCAGCCCCGCCACAGGAGGCGCTGCTGCAATCACCCCCGGAACACGCCCCCGGCCGGGGGAAGCGAGGGCCCGCACGGGCGTGACGGGGAGGACCTGAGGCGATGGTGACCAGACGCAGGATGATCGGCGCCGCCCTGGCGACCGGGGGAGGGGTCCTGCTGCTGCGCGCCACCGTGCGCCCGGCCCCCCTCCAGGCCGCCCACACCGCCGCCACCGGCACCGGCACCGGCACCGGCACCGGCACCGGCACCGGCAACGGCAACGGCAACGGCACGGCCATGGACATGGACATGGGCGCCGGCCCGGCCGCCGGCACCGGCGCGGCCGCGGACCCGGGCCCCGACGCCGGCCCCGCGCTGGCCGAGAAGTTCACCGCCGTCCTGCCGCTGCCCCCGGTGCTCAGCCCCGTCGACACCGCGGACGGCACCGACACCTACAGCGTCACCATGCTCAGGTCCTTCGCCCGCATCCTGCCCGGGCACCGCACCGAAGTCCTCACCTACAACGGCGCCTTCCCCGGCCCCGTCATCCGCGCCCGCTCCGGGCGCCCCGTCGTGGTGCGCCAGCGCAACCTGCTCGACGACCCGGTCTCCGTCCACCTGCACGGCGCCGCCGTGCCCGCCGCCTCCGACGGCGGCCCGATGAACCTCCTGGACGCCGGCGCCGCCCGCACCTACACCTACCCCAACGACCAGCCCCACGCGAGCCTGTGGTTCCACGACCACGCCCACCAGCTGGAATCCGAACACGTCTACCGCGGCCTGTCCGGCACCTACCTGCTCACCGACGCCACCGAGGAGGCCCTGCCCCTGCCCTCGGGCCGCTACGACCTGCCCATCGCCCTGCGCGACGCCCGCTTCGACCACGCCGGCCGCCTGGTCTACCGCATGGACGACCCCGCCGGCCGCGCCACCATCCTCGCCAACGGCCGCCCCTGGCCCAAGGTCGACGTCGCCGCCCGCAAGTACCGGCTGCGCCTGCTCAACTCCTCCAACCTGCGCTTCTTCTCACTGCGCCTGGCCGACGGCGGCCCGATCACCCAGATCGGCTCCGACGGCGGCCTGCTGGAACACCCCCACACCACCGACACCGTCGACCTCTCCCCCGGGGAGCGCGCCGACGTCGTCATCGACTTCTCCCGCTACAAGGTCGGCTCCAGCGTCGTGCTCACCAACTCCATGCCCCCCGGCCCGGCCGAACACGTCGGCGTCGTCCTGCGCTTCGACATCACCCGCGCCGCCCACGACCCCAGCTCGGTACCCGCCGTCCTGCGCACCCTGCCCGCCCTGCCCACCGCCGTCGCCCGCGAACGCACCGTCGTCCTGACGGTCGACGAGACCCCCGGCGCCGCCCCGCGCGGCATGATCGACGGCAAGGTCTACGACCCGGACCGGGTCGACGCGGCGGTGGCCTTCGGCACCTCGGAGATCTGGACCGTCGTCAACGGCAACAAGGAGACCCCGCACAACTTCCACCTGCACCTGGTGCAGTTCCGCGTCCTGGCCCGCAACGGCAAGGCCCCCGGCCCCGAGGAGTCCGGCCTCAAGGACACCGTGCGCCTGATGCCCGGCGAGAGCGTGCGCCTGCAGGCCTCCTTCACCTCCTACCGCGGCCGCTACCCCTACCACTGCCACCTGCTGGACCACTCCGCGATGGGCATGATGGCCCAGATGGAGATCACCTGACACCGCCGCCGGCGCCGGCCCCCTTCCCGGGAAGGCGCCTCCTCCCGGGAAGACCGGCGCCGGCCGCGGTCAGGAGGCGTGGATGCCCTGCCCCGGCGTCAGGACCCCCGCCGGGTCGAAACGCCGCTTGGCCCGCCGCACCCGCTCCCACAGCGCGCCGTAGTGCCGCGCCCAGTCCCCGCCCGTCATCCCCGGCACCGCCCCGATCAGGTACCGCTTGCCGCCCAGGGCCACCGCCCGCTCGTACAGGCGCCGGTTGCGCTCCAGCATCCCCGCCACGTCCGCGCCCGGCGCCGGGAACGCCAGCAGGTCGAAGTGCCAGCCCACCGGCTCCTGCGGCAGCACCGCCAGCGGCGTGCGCACCCGCTCCCGCGCGTACGGGTAGAACAGCAGCAGCCCCGCCCCCAGGTCCGCGGCCGTCAGGTCGGCGGCCGCCTCCCGCATGAACACCCCCGCCGTCGACGCCGGCAGGAACAGCGACAGCCACGGCTTGGGCAGCCCCCAGAACCCGGCCGCCCGCAGGTACCCCGCGAACGCGTCCACCCGGAACGCGTACTCGCGCCAGCTCTGCTCCACCACCGACGTCTCACCCGCCGCCGGCGACAGCCCCGCCAGCAGCCGCTCCCGGTCCACCGGCGCGCCCGCCCGCCCGTACGCCACCAGCTCCGCCGTGTACCGCCACCGCGCCCCGTCCGCGCTGCGCACCACGTTGCCGACCTGGAGGTCGAACCGCCCGTCGGCGAGCACCGTCCGCTGGTCGGCCAGGTAGGCGTCCAGGTCGTCGTAGGCCAGCGTGAACACCGTGGCCCGCTCGGGCGCCGGCACCAGCGAAAGCGTCGCCCGCACGATGATCCCCGCCTGCCCGCCGCCGGCCAGCACCGCCTCGAACAGCTCCCGCTCGCGCTCGCGCGAGGCCGTCACCAGCTCGCCCGACCCGGTCACCACCTCCACCTCGCGCACCGTGTCCGTCTGCAGGCCGTGGTGCTGCACCGCCCCGCCGATGCCGCCCACGCTCAGCGTCCCGCCCACCGACAGGTGCAGGTAGTCCGTCAGCACCGGCGGCACCCAGCCCTTGGCCAGGCCCGCGTCCGCCAGCTGCGCCCAGGTGACGCCGGCCTCCACCACGGCCACGCCCGGGCGCACCGAGACGATCCGGCCCAGGCCGCGGGCGTCGATCGCGATGCCGCCGCGCGGGTTGGCCTGGCCGTAACTGGAGTGCGACTCCAGGCCGGCCTGCCCGAGGGTCGCCGCGTCCCCGCTCTGCCCGTTGACGGCCACCGGGATGCGGTGACGGGCCGCGAAGGCGACCACCCGCTGCACGTCCCGCACCGAGCCGGGGCGCAGCACCGCGCGGGGCGCGGCGGTGACCAGGTGCCCGAAGTCGCAGGCGAAGCGCTCCAGGCCGTCGCCGGCCAGGGTCACGGCGCCGTCCAGGGCGGGCAGTTCGGCGACGCCGGCGCCGGGCTCGGCGGCCCAGGCGCGGGCGGCGGTGTTCCAGCCGACGACGGCGGCGCCGGCACCGGCGATCAGGGCGCGGCGGGACGGACCCGACCTGCTCATCAGGGTTTCTCCGATCAGTCGTCAAATAGGGATTGTTGTACCGCAACCATCCCGGCAGCGCCTACCGGCCCGCACCGGGCTCCCGGCCGTGCGGCCTCACGTCATCTCCTGTTCGCCCCGCGCCTGCCGGGACTCCTGCGCGTCCAGCTGTGCGAGCGCGCCGCGCACCCACTCGCCGATCCGCTCCTCGTACCAGGGGCCGCCGGCCGGGACGTGCGCCACCGCTTCGAGCGCCTCCGTCAGCAGTGCGCGCCGCGCCGCCCGGGGCAGGCGGGAGCGCCGGTCCCGGCCCAGGTCGAGCAGGGTGGCGGCGAGCCGGTAGGCGTACGCGCGCGGGCTGACGGCGAACAGGACCCGGTAGACGCGCATCGCCTCCTCTCCCTCCGGGGGCCACAGGTCGGAGCTCAGCAGCCGGATCCGGGCCCGCAGGACGAGGTCCTCGTGCGGGCGGCTCACCGCTCCGCCCGGCCCAGGCGCCGCTCGATGTCCAGCAGTTCGGCCGTGCTGTACTCCCACATGCGGCGCTGGTGGGCGGGCGCGTCGGCGGGGATGCGGGCGGCGACGGCCCGCGCCTCCTCCAGCAGCGCCCGGCGCACCTCGGGGTCGCGGGCCGCCCGGGGGTCGGTCTCGCCCAGCTCGCGCAGGACGTAGGCGAGCTTGTAGGCGTACACCTGCGGGCTGACGGCGAACAGGATCCGGTAGACCCGCATGCCCTCCTCGCCGGTCAGGATCCGCTCGTTGTGGCTCAGCAGCCGCATCCGCGCGGCCAGTACCAGGTCCTTGTCCACGGTCAACTCCCGTGTCCCCCTTCATCGTTGCTCATGCATCCGGCCACCCCCCGTGATGGCGCCGGGGCGCGACGGCGCGCACGCCGGCCGCCCGCACGAGCGGGCGGCGGCGCGTGGGCCGCGGAAGGGGGAGTGGGTGTTGCACGAGTGTGCGGGGTGCGCGGGGGAGCGGGCAAGGCGGAAAAAGGGTGTGCTGCGTCCTACCGCAACCCTGGCCTGACCTGGCAGGATAGGGGTCGAAACGCTCCTGGGGCCGTACGGGAGCCCCCGAGGTGGCCCAGTGCGGCCGCACCGGATTGGCCCGGTACGGCGGGCCAATTCCCCACTACCGTGGGTGCCATGACCACCGGATCCACCACCACCGCCCAGGCCCCCGCCGCCGACCGGGCCCCCGCCCTCGACCGGGCGCCGGCGCGCCAGGCCCGCAACTCCGCCGCCTTCTGGGCCGCGACCGGCCGCTCCCGGGGCCACCAGGTGATCCGGCGCCGCGGCTTCCTCGCCGTCGACGGCGACGGCCGCACCGGCCTGCGGATCCTGCTCCAGGAACCCGACCCCGACGCCGGCGACCTGGCCGAACTCGCCGACCTGGTACGCCGGGCCGCGGGCCCGGTCACCGCCGAGGACCCGTTCAGCACCACCGACCTGGCCCACCTGGGCCTGCGCGGCTGGCAGATGCCCGTCATGCTGCGCCCGGCCACCCCGGCGGGTGAGCCCGTGCCGGCCGGTGCGCCGGCGGTGGAGGTGGTCCGGGTACGGGAGGCCGGCGAACTGCGGGCCGCCGAGCGGGTCGTGATCGAGGGCTTCGAACTGTCCGCCCTCGAACCCCACCGCCCCGGCGAGCTCTTCCCGCCGGCACTGCTCGGCGAGCCCGGCGTGGACGTGTTCCTCGCCCGCGCCGAGGGCACGGCCGTGGGCGCCCTGGTACGGGTCGTGCACGGGGGCGCCGGCAGCCACTACTGGGTCGCCGCCTCGCCGCGGGCGCGCTCGCGCGGCGTGGGCCGGGCCGTCATGCTCGCCTCCCTCGCCGACCGGCCCGACCTGCCGTTCACCCTCACCGCCTCCAAGCTGGGCCGCCCGCTGTACGAGTCGCTGGGCTACACCGCCGCCGCGCCCGCCACCTGGTGGGCCTCCCGCTGAACCCCGCCGCCGCTCCGGCCCCCGTACGCGGCCGGCCCGACGGCAGGTTCGTACCGGAGCCGGAGCCGGAGCCGGAGCCGGAGTGGATCGACGGGGCCCTCGCCCGGCGCGCGGCGTGGCCGCAGGAGCCGTACGCCGCAGGGGTGTTCCCGGCCCCGGGGCGCACGGTGCCGCGCGAGGGCGGGGTGATCCGGCTGCGGGACGGGACCGGGTGACGCGGTCCGCGGCCGCCGTCACCGCCCCCGCGCCGCAGGCCCGCCGCGAGCAGCCCGCCCGCCTCCTGAATCCTCGCCGGCGCCCCGCCCGCGCCCCCGCGCGCCCCGGACCGGCCCGTTCGGTTCGGGAGGGCGCCGTGTTCTGGCTACGATCGGTCAGCGCGGGGCGAGGACGTATCGCGCGTCAGCTGATTTCGGCGGGAGTACAGGGATGGCACACGCACGGGCCGGGCAGCCGGCGCAGCCCGGGGACCTGGTGGACGTGGCGCGGCTGGTGACGGCCTACTACGCGCTGCGCCCGGACCCCCAGGAGGTGGCGCAGCGGGTCGCGTTCGGGACCTCGGGACACCGGGGTTCCTCGCTGGACGCGGCGTTCAACGAGGACCACATCGCCGCGACCACGCAGGCGATCTGCGAGTACCGGGCCGAACAGGGCGTCGCGGGACCGCTGTTCCTGGGCGCGGACACCCACGCCCTGTCCGAGCCGGCCAGGGCCACGGCGCTGGAGGTGCTGGCCGCCAACGGCGTTCAGGTGCTGATCGACGACGCCGACGGCTACACCCCCACCCCGGCGGTCTCGCACGCGATCCTGGCCCACAACCGGCGCAGCCCCAGGGCGCTGGCGGACGGCATCGTGGTCACCCCCTCGCACAACCCGCCGCGCGACGGCGGCTTCAAGTACAACCCGCCCAGCGGCGGCCCGGCCGGCTCGCAGGCCACCGGCTGGATCCAGGACCGCGCCAACGAGCTGATCCGCGAGGGCCTGCGCGGGGTGAAGAAGGTCCCCTACGCGCGGGCGCTGGCGGCCGCCACCACCGGGCGCCACGACTACCTGGGCGCCTACGTCCGGGACCTGCCCTCGGTGCTGGACCTGGACGCGGTGCGGGCGGCGGGACTGCGCATCGGCGCCGACCCGCTGGGCGGGGCGTCGGTGGCCTACTGGGGGCGCATCGCCGAGACCCACCGCCTGGACCTGACGGTGGTCAACCCCGTCACCGACCCGACCTGGCGGTTCATGACGCTGGACTGGGACGGCAAGATCCGCATGGACTGCTCCTCCCCGGCCGCGATGGCCTCCCTGATCGGCCGCAAGGACGAGTACGCCGTCGCCACCGGCAACGACGCGGACGCCGACCGGCACGGCATCGTCACCCCCGACGGCGGCCTGATGAACCCCAACCACTACCTGGCGGTGGCCGTCGACTACCTCTACCGCCACCGCGCCGACTGGCCCGGCGACGCCGCGGTGGGCAAGACCCTGGTCTCCTCCTCGATGCTGGACCGCGTCGCCGCCGACCTGGGCCGCCAGCTGCTGGAGGTCCCGGTCGGCTTCAAGTGGTTCGTCGACGGCCTGCTGGAGGGCTCGATCGCCTTCGGCGGCGAGGAGAGCGCCGGCGCCTCCTTCCTGCGCCGCGACGGCGGGGTGTGGACCACCGACAAGGACGGCATCCTGCTGGCCCTGCTGGCCGCCGAGATCACCGCCGTCACCGGCACCACCCCCAGCGCCCGCTACCGCGAACTGACCGCCCGTCACGGCGCCCCCGCCTACGCCCGCGTCGACGCCCCCGCCGACCGCGAGCAGAAGGCCCGCCTGGCCCGCCTGTCGCCGCAGCAGGTCGACGCCGGACAGCTGGCCGGGGAGAAGATCACCGCGGTGCTCTCCCACGCCCCCGGCAACGGCGCGGCCATCGGCGGCCTGAAGGTGTGCACCGACAGCGCCTGGTTCGCGGCCCGCCCCTCCGGCACGGAGGACGTGTACAAGATCTACGCCGAGTCGTTCCTGGGCACCGACCACCTGGCCCTGGTGCAGCAGGAGGCGCGCGCCCTGGTCGGCGAGGTGCTCGGCGCCTGACCCGCACGCCCGGGCGGGGCCGGGGGAGCACCCTCCCCGGCCCCGCCCGGGCCGGTGCCTCAGGCCCGCGGCCGCGCCCCGGCCCCGGCCTGCTTCCGGACCTCGTTCTGGACTCCAGTCTCAACCTCGGCTTTAGCGTGAGACTTCACCCCGCCGGCCCCGGCCCCGGTCAGCGCCCGCGCCCCCGGGCGCCGGTCGCGGGTGGTGCCCGCCGCCGACGCGCAGGCCACCAGCGCCAGCACCGCCGCCGCCAGCGGGAACCACCGCGTCCCCAGCACCGCGATCGCCGCCGACCCCGCCACGCCCCCCGCGGCCGTCCCCAGGTACAGCGCGCTGCTGTTCAGCGAGATCAGCAGCGGCGCGTTCGCCGCATCGAGCGAGGCCAGCCGGTGCGGCAGCGCCACCGACACCGCCCACCCCGCCAGCGGCACCACCACCGCGTACCCCAGCGCCCCCGGCATGCTGCGCCCCAGCCACGGCAGCGCGGCGAAGGCGCAGGCGGCGACGGCGGAGCCGGCCAGCAGCACGGCGCGCACCCCGGTGCGGTCGACCAGGCGCCCGCCCAGCCAGCTGCCGGCCACCGACATCACGCCGGTGGTGAGCAGGATCAGGCTGAGCCGGTCGGCGTCGCCGCCGGTGGCGCCGTGCACGGCGGTGGCGAGGTAGATGTAGACGCTCTGGAAGGCGAGGAAGAAGGCGAGGGTGGTGGCCGCGGCGCCCAGCACCCGGCGCTGCCCCAGCGGGGCCAGGCGCTCGCGCAGGGCGGGGGCGGCGGCGGGGGCGGGCAGGCCGCGCAGCAGGGCGGCGAGGCCGGCCAGTGCGGCCAGGCCCAGCGCGGTGACCAGCCACATGGTCGCCCGCCAGTCGGTGCGCCCGACCCAGGTGCCCAGCGGCACGCCCAGCGCGGTGGCCACCGTCATGCCGCCGAGCACGGTGGCCAGCGCCCGGCCGCGCCGTTCGGGGGCGACCAGGGTGGTGGCCACCGCGTTGGCGGTGGGGGTGTAGAGGGCGGCCCCGGCGGCGGCCAGCACCCGGGTGGCCAGCAGCAGCGGGTAGTTCGGGGCGAGGGCGCTGAGGGCGTTGGCGACGGTGAAGACGGCGAGCGCGGTCAGCAGCAGGCGCCGGCGCGGCCAGCGGGCGGTGACGGCGGCCAGCGGCGGGGCCAGCAGCGCGTAGCCGAGCGCGAAGACGGTGACCAGCTGGCCGGCGGCGCCCACCGACACGCCCAGGTCGGCGGAGATCGGGCCGAGGATGCCGGCCACGACCATGGAGTCGGTGCCCATGGCGAAGGTGCCGAGGGCGAGCAGGAGCAGGCGTACGGGCACGGGAGGGCCCCCCGGGGTGACGGCCGGACGGGTCCGGCCGGATTGTTGGATGAGCATGCAACGGTTTGATGCTCGCCAAACAATCGGGGATTGGTGGATGATTGTCAAACCATCCCCGCCGACCGCCGACCGCCGAACGCCGATCACCGACCGCCGACCCGCCGCAGGACCCGAGGACCGGAGCCGAACCCATGACCGACGACGAGCGCCTGCCCCAGCCCGCCACCGCCGACATCGACCTCGTCACCGTCCTGCACGCCCTCGGCGACCCCGTCCGCATGCGCCTGCTGCTCAGCTACGCCGACGGCGCCGAACACTCCTGCGCCCCCCGCGACCTCGGCCTGGAGCACCTCCACAAGTCGACCGTCTCCCACCACATGCGCGTCCTGCGCGAGGCCGGCGTCACCACCACCCGCGTCGCCGGCCGCAACCGCTTCGTCCGCCTGCGCCGCACCGACCTCGACACCCGCTTCCCCGGCCTGCTCGACGCCCTCCTCACCTCCGCCCCGGCCCCCGTCCCCGCCGCGGCCCGCTAGGAGGAACGCCGATGCCGATCAAGGGCGTGCTCTTCGACGTCGACGACACCCTGTTCGACTACTCCGGCGCGGAACGCGCGGGCATCCTCGCCCACCTGCGCGACCTCGGCCTGCTGGAGCGCTTCCCCACCCCGCAGGCCGCGCTCACCCTGTGGCACGACGTCATGGACGCCCAGTACGCCCGCTACCTCGCCGGCGAACTCACCTTCCGCGCCCAGCAGCTGGAACGCACCCGCCGCTTCCTCGCCCACCTCGACCGGGACGGCGCCGAACACCTCACCGACGACCGGGCCGCCGCCTGGTTCGCCGGCTACGCCGCCCACCGCGACGCCGCCCGCACCGCCTTCCCCGACGCCCTGCCCGCCCTCACCCGCCTCGCCCCCCACTACCGCCTCGGCGTCGTCTCCAACTCCGACACCGACCACCAGCGCCGCAAACTGGCCCACATCGGCCTGCTCGACCACCTCGGCGACGTCCTCGTCTGCTCCGAGCAGCACGGCGAACCCAAGCCCGCCGCCGGCATCTTCCACGCCGCCTGCGCCGCCCTGGGCCTGCCCCCGCACCAGGTCGCCCACGTCGGCGACAACTACGCCCTCGACGCCCAGGGCGCCCGCGACGCGGGCCTGCACGCCTACTGGCTCCACCGCGCCGGTGCCGCCACCGCCCCGGCCGTCCCGGTCGCCGAGGGCATCCGCGTCCTGCACACCCTCGACGACCTGCCCCGCGCCCTCACCCCCTGACGCCGCCGGGCCGGGCCCGCACGGGAAGCCGGCCCGGCCGACCTCCCGCCGCCACATCCGGCCCAACTCCCCACCGCAGGAACCGCGGTGGCACTAGGGTGGGAATATGGTTGCACCCTACACACAAGAAGTGGCCAGGCCCGACCAGGAGTTCGTCAGCGCCCCCGCCCTGATCCTCCGCTCCCTCACCGCCACCCCCGACCGACGCGCCGTCACCACCCCCGACGGCACCGAGATCACCGCGGGCGACCTCGCGGCCACCGCCTACCGCCTCGCCCACGAGCTGATCGCCCGCGGCGCCGGCCGCGGCACCACCGTCACCCTGCTCACCGGCAACACCCCCGAGGCCCTCGCCGCCCGCTACGCCGCGGGCCTGGCCGGCGCCCGGGTGGTCAACCTCTACGACGGCATGAGCGCCCCCGTCCTGGCCGAGATCACCGCCAGCGTCGACACCACCCTGCTCCTCGTCGACGCCGAACGGTACGCCGACGCCCCCGCCCTGCTGCCCCTGCTCGACGGACCGGACCGCCCCACCGTCCTCACCCTGGGCCCCGGACCCAAAGGCCCCGCCGCCGAGGCCATCGGCGAGGACGTCATCGCCGCCTCCGCCCACCACCCCGCGGAGGACCCCGCCGTCCCCGTCGGCCCCGACGACCACCTCGGCATCCGCCACACCGGCGGCACCACCGGCATCCCCAAGGGCATCCTCAGCCTCCACGGCCCCTACCGCCGCGCCTTCGACGGCCCCCTCGCCGACCCCCGCCCCGACGCCGTGCCACCGCGCTTCCTCGCCGCCACCTCCCTCGCCCACCTCGCCGGCGTCTACAGCGACCTGATCCTCCACCACGGCGGCTCCGTCGTCCTCCAGCGCTCCTTCGACCCCGGCCAGGTCCTCGCCGCCGTCGCACGCGAACGCATCACCGACCTGTGGGTCCTGCCCCCACTGCTCTACCGGCTGCTCGACCACCCGGCCGTCGCCACCACCGACCTGTCCAGCCTGCAGCGGATCGCCTACGGCGGCTGCGCCTCCTCCCCGGCCCGCATCCGCGAGGCGATCGAGGTGTTCGGGCCGGTCCTGCTCAGCGGCTACGGCATGTCCGAGGCGCAGAACATCGCCGTCCTCGCCCCGGAGGAGCACGACCGCGTCGGCCACGGCGGCCAGATCTCGGTGGGCCGCCCCCTGCCGGGCGTCGAGGTGGCGATCCGCGACGCCGACGGCACCGAGCTGCCCGTCGGCGAGCAGGGCCAGGTGCACGTGCGCTCCGCCACCCTCATGGCCGGCTACTGGAAGCGCCCCGACCTCACCGCCCAGGTGCTGCACGACGGCTGGCTGGACACCGGCGACATCGGCTACCTCGACGCGGACGGCTACCTCTACCTCGCCGACCGCCTCAAGGACCTGATCATCGTCGTCGGCGGCCACGTCTACCCCACCGAGGTCGAGGAACTGCTCCTCACCCACCCGGACGTCGCCCAGTGCGCCGTCTACGGCGTCCGCGACGAGCAGCAGGCCGAACACGTCCACGCCGCCGTCGTCCCCGCCCCGGGCCGGCACCCGCGACTGGAGGAGATCCGCGCCTTCGTCACCGCCGCCAAGGGCCGCATCTACGCCCCCGAGGCCCTCCACCTGGTGGACGCCATCGCGCTGACCCCGGTCGGCAAGCCCGACAAGAAGCGCCTGCGCGAGACCCTCCCGCACTGAGCCCCGCCCGCACTGAGCCCCGCCCGGACGGGCGGCCGGTGGAGCCGGCCGCCCGCTGCGGCAAGTCCCTTTCCGGGAGCCGGAATCCGACCCCGACGAAGGGGGACGGGATGCGCCACGGGCGGCCGGGCGAGCGCGAGCGGCGCCGAAGCGGCGGCACGCCCTGAACTACCGTGCCCGCCCGCCCGGTCAGCCCCGGGTGAAGGCCACGACGTCCGCCAGCGGAGGGTCGTAGCCGTCGCCGGTGTCCACCCACAGCGACGGCACGGGCAGGGCGAGCGGGGTGAAGTCGTCCAGCAGGTTGCCCGCCCCGGGCGGGGCGGCCAGCAGCCGGGCGTCGGCGTGGGCGGCGCGGTGCGGGTCGGCGGCCAGCCGGGCGGCGATCCGGCGCCGGGCCAGGGCCGGGTCCACCCGGCAGTGCACCACCCGCACCTGGGTGCGCCCGGCCAGCGGCGCCAGGCCCGGGCGCCAGAGCCGGTCCTGGTAGGCGGCCTCGGCGACCGCGCTCACCCCGGCGCCCACCAGCACCCCCAGGACGCCGAAGAAGGCGTCGCGCACCACCTCGTCGGGGGCCGCGGCGCGGGTGCCCGCGTGCAGCAGGCCCTGCTTGACCTCGTCGCGGCTGACCAGCGGACAGCCGACGGCCAGGGCCAGCGCCCGCGCCAGCGTCGTCTTGCCGCTGCCCGGCCCGCCGCCCACCACGATCAGCACCGCCGCACCCTCCCGTCCCGGGCGCCGGCACCGCGGCCCCTGTCGGGACGTTGTACCCGAAACCCGCACCGCCCGGGGCTCGTTGGACCCATGAGAAGGACCAGACGGCCCGGACGGCGCAGCGCCGCCCGGGCCCGGACGGAGGGGAAGAACCCATGACCGACACCGACACGGGCACCGTGACCCGCAGCGGCAGCCCGGACTCCGCGGTCGACCGGGTGGCCGACTTCTACGGCGCCTACATCGACGCCGTCGCCGACGGCACCGACGACCTGTCGGAGCGCCTGCGCGCCCACTACCTCACCGAGGACCTGCGCCAGCGGCTGGCGGCCTGGGAGGAGGCCAACCACGCCGACGGCGTGCTGCGCGCCCAGGACGTGCCGACCGCCTGGGAGGTGCGCTACCACGACTCGGGCGCCGGGCACCTGTTCACCACGGTGACGCTGACCTGGGGCACCGGCCCGGACGCCGGGCACACCGTGCTGGCGGTGCAGAGTGACCTGGCGACCAAGCTGATCTCGGACATCGAGGACGCCCCGGCCGGCTCGTGAGGGTCCCCGGGCGCCCGGCCGTTCACCCCAGGGCGGCGGCCAGGCGCTCGGGCAGGGTCTCGTAGGGGAGGCAGTCGAGCACGGGAAGGCCGTGGGCGCGGGCCCGGTCGGCGAGCCAGGCGGAGTAGCGGGCGCTGACGGCGGCGCGGGCGCTCTGGGGGCCGGCCCCGGGTTCGCGCTCGGCGTAGTTGGCGTCGATGCGGGCCGGGTCGGCCTCGTGGAGGAACACCGCGCGCACCCGCCGGCCCAGCGCGGCGGCCTCGGCGCGGGCGCGGGCGGCGGCCTCGGGGGTGAGGTAGTCGCCCTCGACGACGGCGGGCACGTCCACGCTCAGGCGGTTGCGTACGACGCCGAGCAGGGCCTCGTCCAGGGCGTGGGCGGTGGCGATCTGCAGTTCCACGACGCGGTCGGTGGCCAGGTCCCGTTCCGGGTCGGGGCGGGCGGCGAAGTGGTGCAGGTCGGGATGGCTGCCGGGGGTGGTGATGGCCTGGAGGGCGGCGACGACGTCGTCGAACTCGACGGTGAACGCGCCGTGCTGCGCGGCCAGGTGGGCGGCGGCGCGGCTCTTGCCGAGGCCGGAGGCGCCGCCGATCAGCAGGACGTCCCAGGAGCGGTGGTCGGTGTGCATGCGTTCACCCTACGGGCGGGCGGGGGCAGTTCGGGGGGTGCTTCGGGGGAGCGGGCCGGCTGCGGTGCGGTGCGGTCCGGGTCAGCCCGTGTACAGCTGGACGGTCTTGACGGCGACCAGGGCGACGGCGAGCAGCAGGTAGCCGCGCAGGGTGAGCAGTCCGGCCTTGCGCAGGGCGGAGAACTGCGGGCGGGGCAGGGTGTCCAGGGCGGGGGTGCGCCAGTGGGTGCGGTCGTGTTCGAGGTGGGCCCGGCGCTGGGTGCGGGTGAGCGGGGAGCCGTCGGGGTGCTGGACCTGCATCAGCCAGGTCTCGCCGGTGGGGTCGGGGGCGGGCTTGCTGTGGCGGGTGACGAAGGCCTCGATGCGGGCGCTCTGTTCGGTGTACTGGGTGTGCAGGATGATCAGGACGCCGCCGACCAGGCCGATCAGGGCGCCGGCGGCGAAGCCGAGGGCGAGCTGGGCGGTGGTGAGGCCGGGGTGGAAGGTCTCGGCGGTCAGGGTCAGGGAGAGCAGGACGAGGACCCAGACGATGACGCCGGCGGTGACGTTCTGGCGGGTGGTGTTGACCCAGGGGCCGAGCACCGGGCGGTCGTTGCACAGCAGGAGCAGGAAGACGGTGGCGGAGGGCAGCAGGACGCCGGCCAGGGCCTGGACGCCCTGGGTGATCAGGCCCTGGAGGTGGTCGTCGGCGAGCAGGCAGACGGCGGCGCCCAGGGCGATCAGGACGGCGTAGCCGGCGTAGAACAGAGGGGCCTGGCGGGGGCGCCAGTGCAGGGAGTGGCGCCGGCCGAAGGTGTCGCCGAGGGTGTAGGTGGTGGCCAGGCCGACGGCGTTGGCGCCGATCAGGGAGGCGTCGAGCAGGGCGAGGGCGAACAGGGTGCCCAGGGTGTGGCCGCCGTGGCGGGTGAGGGCCTCGGCGACGCCCTGGGCGTCGGTGAAGGCGCCGGCGGCGTCGGTGCCCTCGAAGGCGAAGGCGGCGGTGGCCATGACGGCGACGGCGCCGCCGGTGACCACGGCGATGCCGATGCGCAGGTCGGCGCGGGCGTAGCGGATCCAGCGCGGGGTGATGCGCTTGTCGACGACGTTGGACTGCTGGAAGAACAGCTGCCAGGGGGCGACGGTGGTGCCGACGATGGCGACGATGACCAGCAGCAGGGTGGAGTCCAGCCCGCCGGGGAACTGGGGCAGCAGGCCGGCGGCGCTCTCGTCGGCGCGGGGGTGGGCGAGCAGGGCCATCGGCAGCACGATCGCGTTGAGGGCGATCAGCGCGAACAGGAACCGCTCCCAGCGCCGGAACGAGCCGCCGGCCACCACGGCGAGCAGCAGCACGGCGGCCAGCGGCACCGAGACGGTCCTGGGCACGCCGAAGTGGTCCAGGGCCTGGGAGACGCCGATGAACTCGGTGACCAGGGTGAGGGCGTTGACCAGGAAGAGGTCGGCGACGCTGAACATGCCCCAGAACCGGCCGAAGCGCTGGAAGATCAGCCGGGCGTGGCCGACGCCGGTGACCGCGCCCAGGCGGATCACCATCTCCTGGTTGACGTAGAGCACGGGCACCAGCAGGGCCAGCGTCCACAGCAGCTTCATCCCGTAGTTCTGGCCGGCCTGGGCGTAGGTGGCCACGCCGCCGGCGTCGTTGTCGCCGACCATCACGATCAGGCCCGGGCCCATCACGACCAGCAGGGCCTTCAGGCGCTGGCGGCGGGTGCGGGGCTCGGCGGGGTCGTCCCGGCGGATGGTGCCGAGGGCGCCGACGATGTCGCCGAGGTGGGCGCTGTCCGCGACCGCGCCCTGCGGGGTCGCGCCGGGCCGGGCGGGGGCGGGGGCCGGCGGCGGGGCGGTGGGGTGGAAGGCCATGGCGCCTCTCCTCGGTGGCGGGCAGGCCGAGGACACGCCGCTGCCGGGGGCAGGGCGCAGGGCGCGGGGCGGGCGTGTCCGGCCCGGCCGGTCGGGCGGTCGGGTGCTGGGGTGCGGGCGGCTCCCGGTGGGGCGGCGGGGCCGCCCCGGGGCCGTCGGGCAGCGCCAGTATGCCCCTGATCGACGGTGACCTGTCAATTCGTCAACGGAGCACGTCCGGCTCGTCCACGGCACGTGAACGGCTCATCAACTCGGGCCGGGAAAAGGCGGGTTGGGGGCGGAGACGGGAGGAGGTCAGGGCCGGTCGCGGGCGGCGCGGCGCAGGGCCCAGGGCAGGACGAACCACAGCGTGGCGAAGATCAGCGCGATGACGGCGGTGATCGCGACGGCCGCCGCGGTGCCGAGGACGACGTCCAGCACCAGCAGCACCGCGCCGGTCAGCGCGCAGGCGAGCAGCAGCAGCCCGTACTGGGCGATGCGGGCGGACACGTGGACGATGCGGGCCTTGCCGGGGTGGCGGTACAGGCCGCGGTGCAGGGCCACCGGGGTGGCGAGCACGGCGGCGGCCACCACGGTCAGCAGCAGGGTGGTGACGTAGATGTCCTGCTGGGCGTCGGACAGTTCCGCGAAGCGCGGGGTGAAGGCCACGCCGAGCAGGAACGCGAAGACGATCTGCACGCCGGTCTGCAGCACCCGCAGCTCCTGCAGCAGCTCCACCAGGCGCCGGTCGGCCCGCACGGCCGGGTTCTCCCAGCCCTGCGGCAGCGGCGCGGGCCCGGGGTCGGGCGCGGGGGCGTCGGAGTGGTCGGGGCCGGGCGGGGGAGGGGGGCTGCTGGTCATGGGTCACATTGTGGCGCGGCGGCGGTGGTCGAGGATCGTGCGGTGGCGCACGTCGACCTCCTGCCACTCGGCGGGCTCGCTCCTGAAGGCGCGCAGGCCGGGCAGGGTGACGGGGCGGCCGGTCGCGCGGTGGGCCAGGAGCTGGCGGCGCGGGCCGCCCTTACCGTCGCGCTCGCGCATCGTGACCTCGGTGATCTCCGCCCAGGGCAGGAAGCGGCGCCGGTAGGGGGTGCGCAGGTGCAGGCCGCGCCCGGACAGCTCGGTGGAGCCGTACAGGTCCTGCGGGACGGTGCACAGCACCGGGGGCAGCCAGATCGCGGACAGGAACGCCGCCAGCTGCCAGGAGGCCAGCCAGGGCAGGCCGCACAGCAGCACGGTCATGACCGCGACGGGGATCTCGGTGCGGCGGCGCTGGGCGCGGCTGAGCGTGAATCTTCGGGTTTCCACCGGGTGATGGTAGGGGGCCGGGTGCGGGCCGTCAGCGGGGGAGCGGGCGGGGCGGCGGCCTGCGAGGGCTTGCCCGGGCGGCGGGTGCCGTGATCGGATGAGCGCCGCATCGCGTGCCGGTGGCGGACCGCGCCAGGCATGGAGGTGCGCAACCGAAGGGACCGCCCACCCGTGGCCTCCCCCGTCACCGGCCGAACCGCCGCCCTCAGTCTCCAACTCTCCCAGGCGCACCGGGAACTGCGCCGCCGCCTGGCCAACGTCCGCACCGCACTGGGCCGGCGCCACCTCCCCGACGACGCGCTGCTCACCCACTGCCTCGCCTTCTGCACCGCCCTGACCAGCCATCACCAGGGCGAGGACGAAGGCCTGTTCGCCGCCCTGGTACGGGAACGCCCCGACCTCGCCCCCACCGTCGCCAAGCTCGTCGAGGACCACGGCCTCATCACCGGAATCCTCGCCCGGGTCCGCGAACTCACCGACGAGGCCGCCACCCGCCCGCACGCGGACCTGGCGGCGATCGGCCGCGAACTCGACGGCCTGGCCGCCGTCATGGAGTCCCACTTCCGCTACGAGGAACGCGCCATCGGCGCCGCCCTGGACGCCGGCGTCCAGGACGCGGGCACCTGGCGGGAGCCGGTGCTGCGCTTCCGCGCACCGAAGGCGCCGTAACGGTGGTGACCCGGCAGTTGCCGCAACGCCAGGCCGTCGCAAAATCCCTCGCCCCACAGGTCTCGACTGCCCTGGATCCGCCACAGGGACGTGTTCCGAGGTACGGGTCCTCACTGACGGGAGAGGAGGAGGTCGCACCGAAGCGGAACTCCGCTGCCCTTCTTCTGTGTCGCGGCACAAGGCCATGGGACAAGACTTCGCGCAAATCCTTGCCTCCAGGTCGGGGCGCGGCGATCGCTCGTCCACTGTCGCGGAGCGACGGAGCGTCTGTCGGTGGCGCGCGCTATGTTGACCGCAGCTGTCGAAGGGAGGTGTTACGCGATGCTGTCGGGGCGTAGGTATCGGCTTGAACTCGATTCTGTGAAGGCCGAGTTGTGCGAGATGTTCGGCGATGTCTGCCGGTCGGTGTGGAACACCGCTCTGGAGCAGCGGCGGGAGTACCGGAGGCGGGGCGCGTGGATGAACTACGTGCCGCAGGCCGCTGAGCTGGCCGAGGCCAAGCGGGAGTTCCCGTGGTTGGCGGATGCGCCGTCACACGTGCTGCAGCAGAGACTTCGCGACCTCGACAAGGCATGCCGGGCGCATGGCACGTTCCGCGTCCGGTGGCGGTCGAAGGCGCGATGGTCGCCGTCGTTCCGGTTCCCGGCCGGGAACCGGATCACGGTCGAGCGGATCGCCCGGAAGTGGGGCCGGGTGAAGTTGCCGAAGCTCGGCTGGGTGCGGTTCCGCTGGTCCCGGCCTCTCGGTGGTGACGTCCGGTCGGCTACGGTCACCCGCCAAGGGCGGCACTGGTACGTCCCGTTCCTGGTGGAGGACGGCAAGGCCACGCCGGAGCGGCACGCGATGCCCAATTCGACGGTGGGCGTGGACCGTGGCGTGAAGGTCGCTGCGACCACCAGCAACGGTGACTTCCACGACCGGCCGTTCGCCACACCGGGGGAGACCGCCCGACTGCGACGGCTGCAGCAGCAACTGCCCCGGTGCGAGCGCGGCAGCAACCGGCACAGGGCGCTACTGGCAAGGATCAGGCAGTCCTCGACCGGCCCATCATCCGGAGCCCGTCCTTGTGAGGGACAAGCAGCGGGGCGGGTGTCACAGCGTCCCGGCCTCGGCCGCCGCCCACGCCGAGGGGTACAGCGGGCGCCAGCCCAGGTCCCGGCGGGCGGCCGCGGTGGACATCTGGCCCTCCCACGGGTCGAACTCCGCCTGCTCCGAAGTGCCGGGGTGGACAAGGCCGTTGAGCGCGTGCAGGTCCCAGGCCGTCAGCGGGGCGTCGTCCGACACGTTGTAGGTGCGGCCCTCGACGCCCGGGGCCACCGCCGCCCGCCACAGTGCCTGCGCCACGTCCGCGTGGTGCACCACCGCCAGGCGCTGGTGGGCCGGCCAGGACGCCGCCCACTGCAGCGACTGCGCCAGATGCGGATCGCCCTCCCCGTACACGAACGCCAACCGGGCCACCACCAGCGGCAGTTCGCCGTCCAGTTCGCGCAGCGCCGCCTCCGCCTCGGCCTTGGAGCGCGCGTACACGCCCCACGCGGGGTGCGGCGCCTGCCGGTCCCCCTCCACGGCGGGGCGGCCCAGCCCCCGCCCGTACACCAGGTTGGTGCTGGTGTGCACGAACCGGGCCACCCCGGCCTTCGCCGCCTCGCGCCCCAGCGCCACCGCCGCGTCCCGGTTCACCGCCCACGCCTGATCGTCCGGCACCCCGCGCAGCGCCGCCGCCACGTTCAGCACCACCCCGGCGCCGTCCAGCGCCCGCGCCCGGTCCGCCGGTTCGCACACGTCGCCGACCATCACCTCCACCCCGTCCAGCTCCAGGCCCAGCCGCCGCGCCTTCGCCGCGTCCCGCACCAGCACCCGCACCGAACGGCCCTCGGCCCCGGCCCACCGCGCCAGCCGCGGCACCAGCCGCCGGCCCACCGAACCGGTCGCGCCCGTCACCAGAATGTTCGCCATCGTCCCGTCCCCCTTCGAGGAGTTGCTCTCTCCGACGGGCACCACCCTGCCCGCGCCCGGGTGGTGGCGGCAGAGACCCGCCCAACCAGGGATCGCCGGTCCCTGGCAAGGGGGGCCGGGACCCTCACAGCGGGGGCTGCGCGATGACCCGCTCGCCCTCACCCTCCGGTTCCTCGAAGTGCTCCAGGTAGCGGTCGAGCAGCGCCCGGTCCACGGTGACGGCGTTGGCGCCGTCCTCGTCGTTGCGCCGCTCCAGGCGGCGGTCCAGGGTCGCGCGGTCGGCCTTGAGGTGGACCAACTCCCAGCGGCAGCCGTGACGTTCGACCAGCTCCTTGTAGTCCTCGCGGGCGGCCCGGCTCCAGAAGCTGTAGTCCACCACCACGTCGCGCCCGGCCAGCATCAGGTCGACCAGCTCCCGTCGCTGCTCGCGCCGGACCTCCTCCTTGAGCCGGTCGAACTCCTCGGCCGCCAGCACCCGGCCGGCGTCGCGCCCCCCGAGCCGCCGCCAGACCACCTCGTCGATGGAGAGCCGGACGTAACCGCGCCGCACCAGCCCCAGCGCGTAGGTGGTCTTGCCCGCCCCCGGCAGGCCGCACATCAGCACCACGGTGCTGAACTGTCCTGTCATCGTCCCAGGTTAGACCGGCCGCACCCGTGCGGGCGCGGGTGCGGTGCCGACGGCGGCCGGGCCGTCCGGTCCGGCCCGCGAGGTCCGGCCCGCGAGGTCCGGCCCGCGAGGTCCGGCCCCGGTCGGCTTCGCGTGCTCGCGCTGGAACCCCGCGGCCCCCGCAGGCCCCGCGGGCCCCTCGTGTGAGGTCATCTAGGCTGGCGCGGTGACTGACGATCAGGAGCGGGTGCAGCCGTCGGGTGTGTGGGCCACGGCGGTAGGGGTGGCCAGGGTGCGGGCGCTGGAGACCGAGCGCGAGGACGCGCTGTTCCGCGACCCGCTCGCCCGGGCCTTCGCCGCCGCCGGAGGACTGTGGCCCTCCTCGCCGCCGCCCGGCGACGAGGCCGCGCGCCGGCGCCGGCTGGCCGTGTCGTTCTCCATCGTCATCCGGACGAAGTTCCTCGACGACCTGCTGGAGCAGGCCTGCGCCTCCGGGGTGCGGCAGGTCGTGCTGCTCGGCGCCGGCATGGACAGCCGGGCCTACCGGCTGGACTGGCCCGAGGGCACCCGGCTGTTCGAGGTCGACACCGCCGTGCCACTGGACTTCAAGGCCTCGGTGCTGCGCCAGGAGGAGGCCGTCGCCCGCTGCGAGCGGACCACCGTCGCGGTGGACCTGCGGGAGGACTGGCCGGCCGCGCTGGCCGCCGCCGGGCACGACCCGACGGCGCCGACCGCGTGGATCGCCGAGGGCCTGCTGATCTACCTGCCCCAGGACGCGGTGGAACTGCTGCTGACCCGGATCGGCGCCCAGTCGGCGCCGGGCAGCCGGATGGGCCTGACACTGGGCTCGCGCGGCGTCCTGGAGCGTTTCGCCGCGGACGCCGTGCCGGGATCGGCCGCCTCGATGTGGGTCTCGGAGATGCCCGACGACCCGGTCCACTGGCTGTCCGGGCACGGCTGGGAGGCCGAGAGCCACACCCTGCGCGAGCGCGCCGCCGCCTACGGCCGCCCGATCAGCACCCCGCCGCAGCGCGAGGAGGGGCCCGGCGGCCTGATCTCGGCCCTGCGCCGCTAGCGCCTGGCCGGCGGGCGGACCGCCGATCCGGCCGAGGTGGTCAGGGCGGTTACGGCCTGGACCGGTGGAGCGGGGCTCGTCGAGACCAAGGACCGGGCCCCGTGCGTCGAGTTCCGCCCTTGGGCCCTCGCGCACGAGCGGGAGCCGCTCGGTGCCGTCGAGTTGGAGTGGTGCCGCAGGCTCGACGGCATCCACATGCCGCCGATGAACCGGTTCCCGCGCGTGCACGCACTGCTGGCGGCGGCGTACGCCCAGCCGGTGCTCCGCCAACTGACGCCGGTGACCAGCCACTTCAACCTCTGGTTCGCCACCGGTACCCCGGCGCGATGGGATACGACACGGGTCGGGTCCATGATCTGGCCGCACGACGAGGGGTTCTACGGGGTGCGGAACCGGAGCGAGTCGCTCGCGCGCTTCGAGACGCCGGAGGAGGCCGTCGCCTTCGTGGTGGCCGCCCTGCCGGAGGGGATCGGGCCGGCGCTCTGATCGCGGGGACACCGCCCGGCACCCGGCAGGCTATTCCCCGGGCGTGGGCGCGGGCGCGGGCGCGGGCGCGTGTGGTGCGGTGCGGGAGCGGCCCAGCAGGTGGACGGCGAGGGCGGTCAGCAGTGCCGCCCCGAAGGCGTACACCGGCAGCCAGAGGGTGGTGGTGGAGGCCAGGCAGTCGTTGACGGCGTGCCGGCTCTGGTCGCTCTGCGCGTACGCCAGTGCGGTGCCGGCCCGGTCGGTGAGCGGGCCGAGGGCGGCCTGTGCCTTCACGGTCGCGTAGTCGCCCAGGCGGGCGCAGTCGGTGCGGGTGCCCGGCATCGGGAACAGCCAGGCCCAGCGCTGCATCGCGGGGGCCAGGACCAGGGCCGTGCACAGGCCGACGACCAGCGAGTAGGCGGCCAGGCTGCGCAGGTGGCCGGAGCCCGCGCCGGGCGCGCGCACCGGCGGGGCCGCGAAGGAGAAGACCACGGCGAGCAGCGTCAGACCGAGGTAGGTGGAGAACCACTGCCAGGAGCCCGAGGCGAGCGCGGCCGCCAGCACACCGGCGAGCGCGGTGCCCAGCACCCCGGCCTGGCCGCCGGGGGCGGTGCGGCCGGGGCTGCTCGGGCGGGTGGCGTCGTCCATGGTCGTCTCTCCTGCCTGCGTCCGGGCGCACCAGTGTCCGGTGGCGGTGCCGGGCGGGCGGCGGCGCCATGCCGGGCGCCGTGGCGCCTCGCCCGGTTGGCGGCCGGGCGGACGCCGTCGAGCCGGGCGGACGCCCGCACCGCCGGTGGCCCTCACGCGCAGGAAGTCGGCCCGTCCGACTTCCTGCGCACCGTCTCACCCCGTATCCCGGCCCGCCGAGCAGTGCTCAAGACGTGTGGACCGGTTCCCGAAGGAACGTGAAGGGCGTACCTTCCCGGATGATCCTGTGACGGTCACCGATGGGACCCGCGTTCGCGGCGCGGGTCGGGAAGGTACGCCCATGCTCGTCTGCTCGTCTGCTCGTCGTGGTCACCGCCGACGGCCTGACCCGGTCCGGTTCCTTGATCGACGAGATCGTGCGCGCGGGCGCCCGCCGGATGCCCGCCGCCGCTCCTGAAGCTGAAGTCGACCAGCAGAAACCCGAGTTGGAGGACAGTATCGACGAGGGCGCCCAGGCCGGCCGGCGCGCGGTCACCGGCGCCCACCCGGTCGCCTCGGTCCGCGCGGGCACGCGCTTCGAGGACGGCCGACTCGTCGAACGGGCCGGGGCCCCGCAGCGGCGTGACCACCGCGCCGCCGCCACGACATGCCATGAAGGGACTTCAATGCAACCTGCGCGCGTGAGAACGGCTGCCTACGTGACCCGCGACGTTCCCGGCGGCCGGGAGCTGCTCGTTTTCGATCACCGGGATCACCCCGAGGCCGGCACCCAAGTGCCGGCAGGGGGTGTGGATCCCGGGGAACCTCTCGTCGATGCGGTCCTCAGGGAGGTCACGGAGGAGACCGGCGTCACCGCCGTCACGCTCGGCGCGGCCCTGGCCGTTCAGCAGCGCCCGCATCCGCACACCGGCCGGCCCCGGGTCACCGTGTTCTTCCACGCGCAGACCACCGAGACCCGCGACACCTGGACGCACACCGTCGCAGGCCAAGGGGACGACCAGGACCACGGCATGGTCTTTCGGTGCTACTTCGTCCCGATGCGGGAGGCAGCCGGCCTGCTGGCCGACGACCAAGGGGAGTTCATGCCCCTCGTCGAGACGTCCGACATCCCGACGACCACTTACTGATCACGGTCCACCGGTCTTGACCGCTGCTCGGCGGCCGGCCCGCAGTTCTCGGCTTGCGCCGCCCCCCTCCGGCTGGCCGCTGTGCACAGGAAGTCGGCCCGTCCGACTTCCTGTGCGGTGCCCCGTCGCGCGTCCCGGTCCGCTGGGGCTGCGCTGCTGGCCGGCGGCCGGTTCGTGTCCCGGGCCCTGGGCGGCGCGCAGGGATGCTCTTATGGATGTCAAGCAGCGGTGGTGAGCTGCTCGGCGGTGATGGATGTAGTGCTGGGTGTGGTCAGGACCTGGTAGATCTCGCGGG
>NZ_JBEOSV010000071.1:0-45200 GCF_040303245.1 Kitasatospora sp. NPDC096077
CAGCCGGACGGGCGTAGGCCAACCGGCCCACGCCCACCCACAAGATCAACACATAGGCCAACCGGGTGCCGTACACCTAGATCGTGATAGTCCCG
Organism: Kitasatospora sp. NPDC096077; assembly: GCF_040303245.1. Classification (NCBI taxonomy): domain Bacteria; kingdom Bacillati; phylum Actinomycetota; class Actinomycetes; order Kitasatosporales; family Streptomycetaceae; genus Kitasatospora; species Kitasatospora sp. NPDC096077. The sequence continues at coordinate 96 of NZ_JBEOSV010000071.1, forward strand.
CCAGCGAGCCACCGCCTCGGCGCGCGAGAAGTCGGCCGGGCCGACTTCTCGTGCAGCGGTCGGGCGGGCAGCGAACGGCGCTGTTGGCCGATGCGACTTTCCGAGCGGCCGACCCGACTTCCCACGTTGGCCAGGCACGCCCCGCCGGTGGGTCTGGCGTCCGATGGCACCGCAGGCCATGGCCCCTACGTTCGGTCGGCCGGGAGGTGACCGTACTCCTCAGCAGCCCGGCCGCGCAGTGGGCGGGTTGGGCTTGGCCGCGTGGGCCAGCGGCAGTGCCCAGGGGGCGTGTTCCAGCGTCTGTAGCCGGGACCGGAGGGGCCGCTTGCCTGTTGGTCGCGCACGGGAAGTCGGCCGGGTCGACTTCCCGTGCGTCGTGCCGGGAATTCGGAGGGTTCGCCGTTCGGTGTTTGGGCCGACTACGGGTTGTGGGGGCGGCGGTGGGTGGCCTTCGAGGGCTGGCGGCGGGGGCCGGTGTGGCGTGGCGGGTTGCCTGTTGGTTGCGTACGAGAGGTGGGCCGGGTCGACTTGCTGGGTGTCGGGGTTGTCGGGGCCAGGAGTCGGAGGGCTCGGCTCTCTGTGGCGTCAGCGGGTGCTTGCAGGGTGTGGGGCGGGTGCGGTGCGGGTGGTGAGGGTGAGGGCTGCGCCGAGGAGGCAGAGGGCGGCGGCGACCAGGACGGCGTGGTCGGTGCCCGTGGCCAGGGTGTCGGCGGTGGTGGCGGGCCCGGGGGTGCCGGCGACGGCGACCGTTACGGCGACGCCCAGGGCGGAGCCGATGTAGCGGGAGGTGTTGTTGGCTCCCGAGCCCATGGCCGCGCGGTGCGCGGGGACGCTGCTGACGGCGAGCCGGGCGAGGGCCGCGTTGAGGACTCCGCTGCCGACGCCGGCGACCGCGAGTCCGGGGGCCAGCCGCAGCCAGGAGGAGCCGGGTGTGAGTCCGTACAGTCCGGCTTCGCCGAGGCCGCAGATCAGCAGGCCGAGGGCGACCTGGGTGGTGGCCGACAGGTGGGCGGCCAGTCGGCGGGCCTGGAGGGCGGCGATCACGGACAGGCCGGACCAGAGGGCGAGCACGCCGCCCGCGGCGAGGCCGGAGAGGCCGAGTACGCCTTGGAGCAGGGTGGGCAGGTAGCTCATGAAGCCGACCAGCGAGAGCCCGGTGAACAGGGCACCACCCGTTGCGGCGATGAAGCCGGGGTTGCGGAAGAGGGAGAGGTCGAGCATCGGCTCGCGGACCGTCGCCTCGACCAGGGCGAAGGCGGTGAGCAGCACCACCCCTCCCGCGAGCAGCGCCAGCACCGCGGGCCGTCCCCAGCCGCTGCGGCCCTCGGCGAGTCCGGCGATGAGCAGGGCCGTCCCGGCGGCCAGGGTGAGCACGCCGTACGGGTCGAGCGGGCGGGGCCGCTCGGCCCGGGATTCGGTGAGACCGACGGCTGCGCAGGCGGCCACGGCGGCCGAGGCGAGGGCGAGTCCGCCACTGACCGCGCGCCAGTCGGCCCATTGTTGGACGAGGGCGCCGTAGACCGGTCCGACCGCGATGCCGAGGCCGACGGAGGCGCCCCAGATTCCGAGCGCCCGGATCCGCTCGGGCCCGGCCGGGTGGGCGTGGCTGATCAGACCGAGCGCGGGAGCCAGGACGGCGGCCGAGGCGATGCCGAGCAGGACCCGGGCGGCCAGGTAGACGGTGCCGCCGGGGGCGAGCGCGGCCAGGGCCTCGGCGGCGGCGAACAGCAGGACGCCGGAGGTGAAGACCCGCTTGCGGCCGTGGTCGTCGGCGGCGCTGCCGGCGGTGAGCAGCAGGGCCGAGATGCCGACCAGGGTGCCGGTGAGGATCCAGGTGCGGCCGGCGGCGCCGAGGTGGGCGGCCTGGGCGGTGGCGGCGAGCGAGGCGGTGGGGGCCGTGTAGGCGACGGTGACCAGGGCGGTCGCGGCCGCCGTGATGGCCAGCGTGGCGCGGGGGCGGACAGCGGCGGCGGAGTCGGATGGTGCGGGGGACATGGTGTTCCCTCCGGAGGGCGGGCCTGGAGGACCTGGAGGACCGGGCCGAACCCGGAGGACCGAGGCCGGACCTATAGGTCTGGTGAATGAACCTTCGTCTCGCGCAGCACGCTACCACTGAAAGTCTGTTCATTGAACCCACTCCCTGAGTGGACTACCCTGACGCACATGGCCCTGGGAATCGACTACGAACTGCAGGACTGCGCGCTGGCCCGCGCCCTGGAGGTGGTCGGCGAGCGCTGGAGCCTGCTGATCGTCCGCGACGCGTTCTACGGAGTGCAGCGCTTCAACGACTTCCTCGCCCACCTCGGCATCCCGCGCGCCGTCCTCACCGCGCGCCTCAACGCCCTGGTCGCGGCCGGGGTGCTGCGCAAGGAGCCGTACCAGCAGGCGCCGCTGCGCCACGGCTACCTGCTCACCGGGGCAGGTCTCGAACTCTGGGGCCCGCTCTACCAGTTGAGCCGCTGGGGTGGCCGGCACGCGACCCCGGGCGGCCCGCACCACCTGTTCGCGCACGTCCCCTGCGGCACCGACCTGGACTTCGTCGGTGCCTGCCCCGCGTGCGGCGGCGGGCCGGTCCCGCCGACCGAGGTCGCGATGCGGCCCAACCCCGCCCGCACCGACGACCACCACCGGGAGGACCCGGTCTCCCGCGCCCTGGTCCGCCCGCACCTGCTGCTGGAGCCGATCGCCTCGGCGGCCGTGTAGCGCGACGCCGTCCGGGGGCGGGCAGGCCGACGAGGCCGCCGGCAGCTCGCCGACGGCCTCGTGGGTCACCGGGGTGGAGCCGCGGGTGCGGCGACGACGTCCCGGATCAGGAGTGGAATCAGGGGCGGAATCAGGAGTGGAACCGGACCTCCGGGTCGGCGGCGGTCGGCCCGTCGAACAGCGGCTGGTCGATGCCCTTCAGCTGGAGGTCGAAGAACGCCCCGACGTACCGCCGGGTGAGCTCGGTGGCGCGCTGCCCCGACATGGTGGTGCCGGGGGGCTGGGGCACGCCGAGTGTGTCGAGGAAGAGTGAGTAGTCGGTGAAGCTGCCGTGGTCGGTGCCGTCGAAGGTCAACCAGCGCTTCCAGCCGTCCAGTCGGGGCCAGCTGTCGGTCCAGCTGGTGTCCTCGGCGCCGGGCAGCGGGTGACCGATCATCAGGTACGGCTTGCCGCCGATGCCGGACTCGGGCACCTCGTAGTCCATGCTGCCGTCCAGGTCGACCCCGGCCCGGATCCGGTCGTCCGTCACCAGCGCGGGGACGCTGGCCGCGCCGCCGGCCGAGTGCCCGGCCATGCCGATCCGGTCGCGGTCGATCATGCGGGCGTAGCGCCAGGCGGGGTGGGGGCGGGCGGTGAGCTGGTCGATGACGAAGGAGACGTCCTTCGCCCGGCTCTCGTCCAGGCCCTTCCAGGCCTCGGGGGTCTTGAGCCGGCCGCACTCCACGCAGGGCAGTGTCTGTCCGTCGGGGAAGGTCGTCCCGGTGTTCTCGTAGGTGTGGTCGACCAGGGCGACCACGTACCCGCGGCTGCCCAGTTCCTCGGCGAGGCTGCTGAGCGAGGTGCGCGGCATGGTGAAGCCGGGGGAGAGGACCACCAGCGGGTAGTGCCCGCCCTGGGGGCGGGCATCGGTCCTGGACCAGGTCCGGGTGTCGGTCACCGTCTCGGTCGGGACGGTGTTGCCCGGGATCTTGGCGTCCAACAGCATCCGGGCGGCCGCGGCGGTCATGTACGGGGCCGCAGTGCCGGTTCCCGCGTGTGCGGGGTAGTACATCGTGACCATCAGCTGGCGCGGTCCGGCGGAGGGGACCCAGGGGTCCGTGCGGTCGTGGTCGACCAGGTGCAGGATCTCCTGCCCGACCGCGTACGGCCCGGTCGGGCGCGGGAGTTCGAGGTGGACGGTGCTCGGGGCGGCGGTACCGGCCGTGGTGGCGACCGGTACCGCGGGGGCGGCCAGCGCCGGGGCCGCGGCGGCGACGGACAGCGGCAGGGCGAGCAGCAGTGCCGCCGCGGCGGCGGTGGTGCGAACTCGGCTCGTGCGTCGGTTCGTGCGTCGGTTCGTGTGTCGGCTCATGAGGGCGACGGTAGGTCGCCCGCAGGGAAACTGACGTCGGCTCAGCGGCGTATAGATCCCTTCCGGGAGGCGCCGGTGGCGACCCCTAGGGGATGAGTGGGATCAGTGGATCGCCTCCAGGACCGTCGCGTTGGCCAGGCCGCCCGCCTCGCACATGGTCTGCAGCGCGAACCGCCCGCCACTGCGGCGCAGTTCGTGCACCAGCGTGGTCATCAGCCGGGTGCCGCTGGCGCCCAGCGGGTGGCCGAGGGCGATCGCGCCGCCGTTGACGTTGAGCCGGGCCGGGTCGACGCCGGTCTCCTGGAGCCAGGCCAGGACGACGCTCGCGAACGCCTCGTTGACCTCGAACAGGTCGATGTCGGCGAGCGAGAGGCCCGCGCGGCGCAGCACCTTCTCGGTGGCGGGCAGCACGCCGGTGAGCATCAGCAGCGGATCCGAGCCGGTGACCGCGAAGGAGTGCAGCCGGGCCAGCGGACGCAGGCCGAACCGGGCGGCGGTCTCGCTACTGGTGATCAGGACGGCCGAGGCGCCGTCGTTGATCGGGCTGCTGTTGCCCGCCGTCACCGACCAGGAGATCTGCGGGAAGCGCTCGGCGTAGGCCGGGTCCGCGAAGGCCGGGCGCAGGCCCGCCAGCACCTCGGGCGTGCTGCCCGGGCGCACCGACTCGTCCGTCGTCACCAGTCCGCCGGGCGTCGGCACCGGGACCAGCTCGTCCGCGAACCGGCCTTCGGCGTGGGCCCGGGCGGCCTTGGCGTGCGAGCCGGCCGCGAACTCGTCCATCGCCTCCCGGGAGATCGACCACTTGGCGGCGATCAGCTCGGCGCTGACGCCCTGGGGGACCAGCCCGCCGGGGTAGCGGGCCGCGACCGAGGCGCCGAACGGGTCCGCCCCCGGCGGCACGTTGGACCACATCGGCACCCGGCTCATCGACTCGATCCCGCAGGCGACCACCAGGTCGTACGCCCCGGCGATCACCCCCTGGGCCGCGAAGTGCACGGCCTGCTGGGAGGAGCCGCACTGTCGGTCGATGGTGGTCGCCGGCACGGAGTCCGGGAACCCGGCGGCCAGCCAGGCGTAGCGGGTGGTGTTCATCGCCTGCTCCGCGACCTGGTCCACGCAGCCGCCGATCACGTCGTCGATCAGGGCCGGGTCGATGCCGCTGCGCCCGATCAGGGCCTGGAGGGTGTGGGCGAGCAGCTCGACCGGGTGGACGGCCGAGAGGGCGCCGCCCGGCTTGCCCTTGCCGACGGGTGTGCGGACGGCTTCGACGATCACGGCATCGCGCATGGCTGGCCGCCTCTCCTGCGGTGGAGTGGATTGGAAAAGCAAACTCACTATAGGTCTGTAGGTTTGGGAATCCAACCCTTCAAGGGCGTCGGCCGGACAGGGCCTAACGGGGCGCTGTGGGCGTCGTGGGCGTTGTGGTGCTCCGGGACCGGACCTCCTCCAGGAACTCCGCCGCCGCACGGGCATTGGGCACCGGAAGGGCGAGCGGCAGCCCGGCCGACCGTGTTCGGACCTCCAGCTCCCCGAGGCCGGACGCCCGGGCCGAGTGCACCTCGCCCCAACGGTAGGCCTCCGCCGCGCCCAGCGAATGCGGCGGCCGGTGCACCAGGCCGCCGGCCGTCACCGTCAGCCGCCCCCGGGCGAACCGGACGCTCCCGTCGGTCCGCAGCGTCTCGTGCAGGGCCGCCCGGAGGCCGGGGGAGAGGCGCTCGTCCATCTCCCGGAGCAGTCCGTCCAACCCGTGCAGCTGGGCCAGCACCAGCGGCTCGTCCGCCCCGACGGGCCATATTCGGCCCTGCTCGGGTACCCCTCGACGCCCGCCGGGCGAGTACTCGGCGGCCTCGATGCCCGCCCACGGCAGCAGTCGCTCCCCGCCGTCCGCCCCGACCAGCGCCAGCCCGCCCTCGTGGACCCGCACGGAGTGCAGCCCGGGCGCGGGCCGCAGCAACGCGTACCCGCTCACGACCACCAGCGCGACGGCCGCCACCACGGGCGCGGGCCACCACTCGCCGAGTGCCAGACAGGCCACCGCCGCGAGGACCGCGGCAGTGGCGTCCAACCACGTCCGCGCCCGCCACGGGACGGGCCGGAACCCCCGGTGCACCCGCACCACCCGCCCGAGCGGCCCGACCGGCCCGCGCCGGCCCTGGCCGTTCTCCACGACCGACCGCGCCCACGCCGGCGACCACACCATCGCCATCTCGGCCTCCTTGCTCTCGCCGGTCTCCCCAACCGGAACTGCGACTGTTGGATCACCAGGATCGATCGCCCGCCACCCCGGCGAACAGTGCCAATCAGCACCCTTTGGCCCGAAACAACCGAAGTGTGTCCGGAGCTGATGTGCCGTTCGGCCCAGGAGCGACCGTGACCGCCGGCAGTGTCAGCCGCCGGCCGCCGCAGGAAGTGACCGCCGGCGGCTACCGGCGGCGGGGGAGAGCGAGAGGGGCGACCGTACAGGCGGAGAAGGCCGAGCAGGAGAGGGCAAGGCAGGGCAGGAGGCCACCGCCCCCGTCAGCGCCCCGACGCGCCGAATCCGGTCTGCAGCCTCCGCAGCAGCGCCGTGCCCGCCGGGTCCACCGACCGCCGGCTGTTGGCCAGCACCACCACCCCGACCCGCTGCTCCGGGTCGAACGCGACGAAGGAGCTGAACCCGCCCGTCCCCCCGTTGTGCCACAGCTGCAGGTGCCTGCCCTGCTGGGCGTGCAGCCGGTGGCCGAGCCAGCCGAGGTGCGTCCAGGCGAACGGGTTGACCCGGTGCCTGGTCTCCCGGGTGAGCAGGATCGCGGGTGCCAGCGGTGCGTCCGGCGCGCGTTCGGCGGCCAACTGGGCCCGCAGGAAGGCCGTGAGGTCGGCCGCCGTGGAGTGGAGCCCGCCCATGCCGGGGAGGGCCGCCAGGTCCCAGGACGGCACCGGCCGCCCGCTCGCCGAATGGCCGCACGCCAGTCGTGCCGACTGTTCGCCGTCCGGCCGCAGGCAGGTGTCGGCCAGCCCCAGCGGTGCGCAGACCTCGCGCTCCACCAGTTCCCCGTACCCGGTGCCGGCCCGGCGGGCGAGGGCCAGCCCGAGCAGCCCGGCGCCGAGGTTGGAGTAGCGGAAGCTGCGTCCGGGGACGGCGTGCAGCCGTGTGCGGGACAGCCCGGAGAGTATTCGTTCGCCGGTGCAATGGGCGTACGGGTCGGGCCGGTTGGGCCGGAGCAGGGACCGCAGCACCATGCCCCGGGGCAACCGGGGCAGCCCGGAGGTGTGGGTGGCGAGGTGCCGCAGGGTGATCGCCTCGCCGCCCCGGACCGGGACGGCCGCCGCGTCGGGGAGCAGCTCCGCCAGCGGTTCGTCGAGCCGCACCGTGCCGTCCAGCGCCAGCCGTGCGAGGACGAGCGAGGTGAACACCTTGGTGACGGAGCCGATCTCGAACAGGGTGTCCGCCCCGGGCCGTCGGCCGTCCGGCCCCGTCCGTCCGGCGCCGTGGATCTCGACGGCGTCACCGGCCAGCCCGGCGACCACCACGCCGACGTGCCGGACCGCGAGCCGGTCGGTGGTCTCCTGCACCAGGCGGGCGAGTTCGTTCATGCGTGTGAGCCTAGGCGCCCGCGACCTGCGAAGTCGTCCGCCCGGATAATGATCTCGACCGCTCCGGATGCTCCCACGGGTGTACGCCCGGCTGCGCCGCACGAGGAACGGACGGCTGCGCGCGCTCCTCCCCCCGGAGCAGACCGCCCCGGGGCGAGGAGTGGGCGGGCCGACGGACCCGTCGACCCGCCAGCCCGCCCGCCGGTTCGCGGTCGGCAGGTCGGCAGGTCAGCAGGTCAGCAGGTCAGATTGTCCCCCGGCACCGTGCCGAGGAGCTGGACGAAGCCCTGGTACAGGCTGACCCGGTGCTGCATCTGCGCGGTGTTGTTGCCGTTGCACTCCAGCGTGCCGTTGATGCTGCGGATCGTCTCGCCGAAGCCCCGCCCGTTGACCATCGCGTCGTGCGGGGTCATGGTGCCCGGCCCGTTCTGGGTGTTCCAGTACCAGAGGCCGGTCTTCCAGGCGACCGCCGGATCGGTCTCCACCAGGCTCGGGTTGTTCAGCAGGTCGAGGCCGAGGGCGTCGCCCGCCGCCTTGTAGTTGAAGTTCCAGCTGAGCTGGATCGGTCCGCGCCCGTAGTACGCGGCCTGCCCGGCCGGGCATCCGTACGGCTGCGAAGTGTCGCAGTAGTGCGGGTAGTTGGAGGTGTCCTGCTCGACCACGTAGACCAGTCCGCCGGTCTCGTGGCTGACGTTGGCGAGGAAGGCCGCGGCCTCTTGCAGGCGTACGGTGTCGCTGCCGGTGGCCGCGAAGCCGGGGTAGGCGGCGGTCGCGTCGAGCAGGCCCTGGTAGGTGTAGAAGGGGTTCCGGTTCGGGAACATCTGGTCGAACTGGGCCTGGCTGACCGGGAATCCGCCCGGGTTGGGGGTCGAGGTGGGGGTCGGGGTCGGGCCGGGGTCGCTGGGCCCGCCGCAGGGGCCCTGGTCGCTCCAGACCCCGGAGCCGCCGGTGCTCGGCGGCTCGTTCTGGGTCCACCACTTGGCGGTCCAGTTGTGGCCGCCGTACGAGACGGCGGCGCCGCCGGTGTACACGGCGGTGGCGCTCCACGCGGTGCCGCAGGCGGCGGCGCTGGCGGAGGCCGGGAGGAGCACCGCGAGCGCGAGCGCCGTGACCACGGCGGACAGCAGCGCGAGCAGGCGTTTGGTTGACACGTCATCACCCCTTGTGCGGTGGGGGCCGCACGTCGTCGAGACAGGGACCTGATCGGGGCAGGGGAGCCGGGCCCCGTGCGGGGGCGCGTCGTGGGGGACGGCCGACCGGGGCGCGGGCCGGTACGGGGCCGACACCGACTCAAGCGGAGTGGTCTATACCTGTCAAGGGGTGTGGTGGAAATGCCCCGGCGTCCGCGGACGCGAACCGGGTGCGCGGAACGCGCGCGAGCCTCCTGAACCCAACCCCCGCCCCCGACGCCCCCTACCAGCCCCCGCCCTCAGCGCCCCCACCGCTCCCCGCCCCCCCAACGCCGTCTACCGCTCCCCGAGCGCCGCCCGCAGCCGCGCCGCGACCTCCGCCGCCCCCGCCTCGTCCGGGTACGTCCCGCGCGGCCAGAAGAACCCGCGCAGCCCGTCCTTCGGATTCCGCGGCACCACGTGGACGTGCAGGTGCGGCACCGACTGGCTGATCCGGTTGCTCGCCGCCACGAAGGTGCCCGCCGCACCCAGCCCCCGTTCGACCGCCGCCGCCACCCGCTGCACCCGCAGGAAGAACGGCCCGACGTCCTCGGCCGGCAGGTCCGCCAGGGTCCGGTGGTGGGCGCGCGGCACGACCAGCACATGGCCGGGGAACAGCGGCCGGCGGTCCAGGAAGGCCACCGCCGCCTCGTCGTCCAGCACCCGGTGCGCGGGTTCCTCGCCCGCCACCACCGCACAGAACACGCAGTCCATCCGTCCATTCAAGCCACCGCCGACGTCCCCGGCACCCCCGCAAACCCGGCTCCGCCCGACGTCACCCGTCCGGCGGCCGACCGGGTGCGGGGGCCCGGGCGCCGGACGCACGGTGCTAGCAGGGGAGGGACGGGAAGGGCGGGGGGACTACGGACCGACACGGCGCGTCCCGCGCCGCACGAGGAGGTGGCCCGGATGGCGGGCAAGTTCGAGGTCTACGAGGACGCCGGCGGCAAGTACCGGTTCCGGCTCAAGGCGGGCAACGGCGAGATCGTCGCCAGCGGCCAGGGCTACGGCAGCAAGGAGGCGGCCCACAAGGGCGTCGAGGCCGTTCAGCGGGCGGCCGAAGGGGCGGCGGTGGTCGACCTGCCGAAGGCGGCCTGACCTGGGGCGACACGCGCGTGCCCCGTCGTCGGCCCGCCCGGACCGCCGGCGGGGCACCTCAACCCGCCCGCACCGCCCGCACCGCCTGCACGCGCCCGCGCCACCCGCATGAGCCCGCCCCGGCACTCGCACCCGCTACTCGTACCGGTACCGCAGCGCCTCCCGCTCCGTCTGCTCGATCATCTCGACGGTCAGCGAGTCGTCCCGCAGGTGCGACAGCGTGACCTCCGCCGAGGTCGGCTGGGCGTCCGCGGGCAGCCAGTTCTCCGGCTTCCAAGCCGAGCCGCGCATCAGCGACTTCGGGCAGTGCGCGTACACCTCCTCCACGGCCACCACGATGGCGCTGCGCGGCGGCTTGCCGACGGCGGTCAGCTGTCGCAGCAGCTCGGGGTCGGTGGAGATGCAGGCCCGCCCGTTGACCCGCAGCGTGGTGTCCCGGCCCGGGACGACGAAGAGCAGCCCGACCCGGCCGTTCTCCAGGATGTTGTGCATGGTGTCCAGGCGCTTGTTGCCGGTGGCGTCCGGTATGGCCAGGGTGTACTCGTCGAGCACCGAGACCAGCCCGGCCGGGCCGCCGCGCGGGGAGACGTCGCACCGGCCGGCGGCGTCGGAGCTGGCCACGAACACCAGCGAGGAGCAGGCGATGAGCCGCTGGGCGACGTCGTGCAGGCGGTCCACCTGTTTGCGGCGCGCGTGGTCGCCGGGCTGCTCGTAGACCTCGCGCAGCTGGGCCGGGTCGCTGAGGGCGCCCGCGCTGAGGGCGGCGAACAGGCGGTTCGACGGCGCCGGGACGGCGGTTGACGGTGTGGGGGCTTCCGGGGCGAGGGTCATACCGGGAACCTAGCGGGCCGTCCTCCGTCCGGGAATCCTCCATTCTCCGTGAAAGAGTCGGCTCACCCCTCCCCACCAGCGGTTTTCCGCTGATAATGGGGCCAGGGACCCCAGTCAGCAGTCAGCAGTCAGCAGTCAGCAGTCAGCCGGAGGTGGTGGCCGTGATCGTCAGAATCTGGGCCGGGCAGGTCACGGCGGATCGCATCGAGGAGTTCTGTGCGCACCTGGTCAGCCAGGTGATCCCGCAGCTGGGGCGGACGGACGGCTGTCTGGGCGGTGAGCTGCTGCGCTCGGTGAGCGAGGGCGGGCACCGGGTGCTCGTGGTGAGCCGCTGGCGCGACGAGGAGGCGCTGCGCGGGTACGCGGGGCCGATGTGGCGGATCAGGCCGGTCTGGTCGGAGGGGGAGCTGCACTACCTGAAGCACCCCCCGGAGGTCACCCACTTCATGCCGATCGCCATGCCCGCCACGCTCTGAGGCCGGTGGGCGGCCTCGGGTGCCGCCCCCGCCGCACCCGCACCCGCACCCGCACCCGACCCCGCCGCGCATTCCCCGCAAGGCCGTGAAACAGGCCACAGCGGAACGGTCTCCCTGGGCTTGCGCCCCGCGTGGCACAATGACGTCATCAGCAGTGACGTTCAGCGCACTCCGGGGTCGGTGAAAATCCGAACCGGCGGTTACAGTCCGCGACCCGTCCGCAGCCAGCGGCCGGTTGACCAGGTGAAATTCCTGGACCGACGGTTAAAGTCCGGATGGGAGGCGTGCGCGGGCGGACGAAGAGCAGTACCCGTGGTCCGACACCTATCGGACCGGACCACGGTCAGGTGAACAGCGGGAGCAGTGTCTCCCGAGCCGGGCGAGCGATCTCCCGGCGGCTCCGGCACCCCGGCGACGGGTCGTGTCGACGGCCCTGCGCACCGGTGCCCGTCCGTGTCATCTCCCTCTGCCGCCCCGGAGTCCGCGCCCCAAGCGCGAGGAGACCCGGGTGTTCACCGGCATCATCGAAGAGCTCGGCGAGGTCGTGTCGATCGAGGAGATCGGCGATTCCTCGCGGATCCGCCTGCGCGGCCCGGTCGTTCGGGTCGGCGCGCGGCACGGTGACTCCATCGCGGTCAACGGCGTCTGTCTGACCGTCGTCGACAGTTCCGAGCAACTGGCGGCCGACACCGGCGAGTTCAGCGCCGACGTGATGGCCGAGACGCTGCACCGCTCCAGTCTGGGCGAGCTGGAGCCCGGCTCCCGGGTCAACCTGGAGCGCGCGATGGCGCTCGGCGCACGGCTCGGCGGGCACCTCGTGCAGGGCCATGTCGACGCCACCGGGCGGCTGTTGGGCCGCGAGCCCGGCGAGCGCGACAAGGACGGGAACCTGCGCTGGGAGGTGCTGCGCTTCTCGCTGCCGGAGTCCATCTCCCGCTACCTGGTGGAGAAGGGCTCGATCACGGTCGACGGCGTCAGCCTCACCGTGGTGGAGGCCGCCCGCGACAGCTTCACCGTCAGCCTCATCCCGGCCACCCTCGCGCTGACCACGCTCGGTGCCAAGGCCGTCGGCGAGAGCGTCAACCTGGAGGTGGACGTGCTCGCCAAGTACGTGGAGCGGCTGCTCGAATCGCGCACGCTGCCCAACCTGCCCAACCTGCCGCACGTGCCGGACCGGGCCGTCGGTGACACCTCGGGGGAGAACGAATGAGCTGGCTCAGCGGAGAGGCGTTCACCGTCCTCGGTGAACACGTGAGATGGGCCGACATGATCGGCAACCTGCTCGGTTTCGGCGGTCTGGCGCTCGGCTGGCGCCGCTCGGTGTGGAGCTGGCCGGTCCAACTCCTGTCCGGCGTCGTGCTGATCGCCGCCTATCTCGGGGGCCACGTCCCCGGTCTGATCGGCAAGCAGCTGATCGTCATCGTCACCGCCGCCTGGGGCTGGGCGCAGTGGCGGCGCGGCCGCCGCGACAGCGGCACCATCGCGGTGCGGTTCGCCAGTTGGCCCGAGCGGGTCGCCCTGGTGGCGGGTACGGCCGTCGGCACCGTCGCCCTGGCGCTGCTGTTCACCGCGTACCCCAGCCTGTCCTGGAGCCCGTGGTCGGACGCCTACATCTTCGTCGGCACGCTCGCCGCGATGATCGCCCAGGCGCGCGGCTGGCTGGAGTTCTGGTTCGCCTGGATAGCGGTCGACGCGGTCGGCGTCCCGTTCGCCTTCAACAGCGGCTACACCTTCTCCGGTCTCACCTACTCCGTCTACTTCGTCCTGGTGCTGCTCGGCCTGCGGTCCTGGTGGCTGAGCAGCCGCGAACCGCGAGCCACGTCCGCCAACGTCCCGCAGGGAGCCACGGCATGACCGAGAACCAGACCCCCGCCGCCGGCACCACGCCGGACCCCGACACCACCACCACCACCAACACCACCGCCGCCGACATCGAGCTGGTCCTCGACCCCGTCGAGCGGGCGATCGCCGACATCGCGCTCGGCCGCGCGGTGATCGTGGTCGACGACGAGGACCGCGAGAACGAGGGCGACATCGTCTTCGCCGCCTCCGCCGCCACCCCGGAGCTGATGGCCTTCACCATCCGCTACAGCTCCGGCGTGATCTGCGCCCCGATGACCGGCGAGGAGCTGGACCGGCTCAAGCTGCCGCCGATGACCCAGGTCAACGAGGACCGCAAGGGCACCGCGTACACCGTCTCGGTGGACGCCCGCGAGGGGGTGGACACCGGCATCTCCGCCGCCGACCGCGCCCGCACCGTACGGCTGCTCTCCTCGCCCGGCACCGAGCCCGGCGACCTCACCCGCCCCGGGCACGTCTTCCCGCTGCGCGCCGTCGAGGGCGGGGTGCTGGTCCGCCCCGGGCACACCGAGGCTGCCGTCGACCTGGCCCGGCTCGCCGGACTGACGCCGGCCGGTGCGATCGCCGAGGTGGTCAACGACGACGGCACCATGGCCCGGCTGCCCGAGCTGGTCGCCTTCGCCCGGGAGCACGGTCTGGCGGTCATCTCCATCGAGGACCTGATCGCCTACCGCCGCCGCACCGAACTGCACGTCGACCGGGCCGCCGTCACCGCCCTGCCCACCGTGCACGGCGAGTTCACCGCCGTCGGCTACCAGGGCACCATCGACGGCGTCGAGCACATCGCGCTGGTGGCGGGCGGCCTCGGGGCGGACGGCCGGCTGCCGGACGGCGAGGACGTGCTGGTGCGGGTCCACTCCGAGTGCCTGACCGGGGACGTGTTCGGCTCGCTGCGCTGCGACTGCGGACCGCAGCTGGAGGCCTCGCTCCGGCGGGTCGCCGAGGCCGGCCGGGGCGTGGTGCTCTACCTGCGCGGCCACGAGGGCCGGGGGATCGGCCTGGCCCACAAGCTGCGCGCCTACGAGCTCCAGGAGCAGGGCCGCGACACCGTCGACGCCAACCTGGACCTCGGGCTGCCCGCCGACGCCCGCGACTACAGCATCGCCGCGCAGATGCTGGTGGACCTCGGCGTCCGCTCGCTCACCCTGCTGACCAACAACCCGCAGAAGCTGACCGCGCTCACCGAGCACGGCCTCAAGGTCAAGGGGCGCGAGGCGGTCGAGATCGCGCCCGGCGAGCACAACCTGCGCTACCTGCGCACGAAGCGCGACCGGATGGGCCACGACCTGCCCGGTCTCGGCTCCTGACCCGCCCCACCCACCACAGCAGGAAGTAGGAGAACATGAGCGGCCACGGAGCCCCCGAGCTGACCATCGACGGCGCCGCCGACCTCAAGGTCGCGGTCATCGCCGCCCAGTGGCACGACCAGGTGATGAACGGCCTGCTGGACGGCGCCCACCGCGCGCTGAAGGAGCTGGGCGTCGCCGAACCGACCGTGCTGCGCGTCCCCGGCACCTTCGAGCTGCCGGTCGCCGCCAAGCGCCTGGCCGACCGCGGCTACGACGCGGTGATCGCCCTCGGCGTGGTCATCCGCGGCGGCACCCCGCACTTCGACTACGTCTGCCAGGCGGCCACCGCCGGCCTCACCCAGGTCAGCGTGGACACCGGCGTCCCGGTCGGCTTCGGCGTGCTGACCTGCGACAACGAGGAGCAGGCGCTCGACCGCGCCGGTCTGCCGGGCTCCGCCGAGGACAAGGGCCACGAGGCCGTCACCGCCGCCGTCGCCACCGCGGTGACGCTGCGCGACGCCCGCTGACGGGAGAGTCCGTACGGTCCGGGCCCGGGGCGGTCCACCCGACCGTCCACGGTCCGGGACCGTTTACCGCCCGTCCGCCCGCACGCCGTATGGTGAGTCCCATCATGGCTTCGAAGACATTCGAGGAGCTCTTCGCCGAGCTCCAGCAGAAGGCCGCCACCGGCGACCCCTCGTCCTCCCGTACCGCGCAGCTCGTCCAGCAGGGCGTCCATGCGATCGGCAAGAAGGTCGTCGAGGAGGCCGCCGAGGTCTGGATGGCCGCCGAGTTCCAGTCGGACGAGCAGACGGCGGAGGAGGTCTCGCAGCTCCTCTACCACGTTCAGGTGATGATGATCGCCCGCGGACTGACGCTCGACGACGTCTACAAGTACCTCTAGAACCCCCAGACACCACCCCCCTTCCGCAGGTCCAACAGGTCCCGCAGGTCCAACAGGTAAGGAAGCAACCTCCCATGCTGCGCATCGCCGTCCCCAACAAGGGTTCGCTCTCGGGTCCCGCGGCGGAGATGCTCCATGAGGCCGGCTACCGCCAGCGCAAGGACCCCAAGGAGCTCGTGCTCGTCGACCCGGCCAACGAGGTCGAGTTCTTCTTCCTCCGCCCGCGCGACATCGCCGTCTACGTCGGCTCCGGCCGCCTGGACGTCGGCATCACCGGCCGCGACCTGCTGCTGGACTCGCACTCCAACGCGGAGGAGGTGCTCGCCCTCGGCTTCGCCGGGTCGACCTTCCGCTTCGCCCGCCCCGAGGGCGTGGACGTCAAGGACGTGCAGGGCCTGGAGGGCCTGCGGATCGCGACCTCCTACACCGGGCTGGTCGAGCAGCACCTGGCCGACCACGGCGTGAGCGCGACGGTCACCAAGCTGGACGGCGCGGTGGAGACCGCGGTGCAGCTGGGCGTCGCCGACGTGATCGCCGACGTGGTGGAGACCGGCACCAGCCTGCGCAACGCCGGCCTGGAGGTCTTCGGCGAGCCGATCCTGGTCTCGGACTCCGTGGTGATCCGCCCCAAGGGCGCCGGCGAGGACGCGCGGGTCGAGCAGTTCCTGCGTCGTCTGCAGGGCGTGCTGGTGGCCCGCCGCTACGTGCTGATGGACTACGACATCCGCGCGGAGAAGGTCAGCGCCGCCGTCGCGCTCACCCCCGGCCTGGAGTCGCCGACCGTCTCCCCGCTGCACACCGAGGGCTGGGTGGCCGTCCGCTCGATGGTGCTCCGCAAGGAGGCCCAGCAGATCATGGACGACCTGTGGAGCATCGGCGCCCGGGCGATCCTGGTCACCAACATCCACGCCTGCCGCCTCTGACCTGCTCGCACGTCCGAGAGTAAAGAACGGTTCAATAGGGCGGGGGCGCCACCGGGCGTCCCCGCCCTCGTGCTGTCGCGACCCGGAACGACCGTCGCGGCCCGGATCCACCGTCGCGACCCGGACCCGTCGTCGCGATCCAGACCCATCGGAGACCCCACGTGTCCACGCCGCCCGTCGAGTTCCCCGTCACCTGGGCGCCCCGCCGCACCCGCGTGGTGCTGCTGCCGGTCTGCGCCGTGCTGGTGGTGCTGTTCGTCGTGCTGGCCGTGCTGCTCCCGGAGAACTGGCAGCTCAACGACCGGATCATGATGATCGCCAGCGGTGTGCTGTTCGCCTGCGTGGGCCTGATGCTGGCCCGCCCGCGGGTGCGCGCCGACGCGGAGGGTGTGACGGTGGTCAACTTCGTCCGCAGCCGTCGACTGGCCTGGGCCGAGATCGTCCGGGTCAACTTCCGCCAGGGCGACCCGTGGGCCTCCCTGGACCTCGCGGACGGCACCTCGCTGGCCGTGGTGGGCATCCAGTCCGGTGTCGGCAAGGACCAGGCGATCGCGGACGCCCGCGCGCTGCGCGACCTGGTCGAGCACCACACCCAGGTCTGACGGTCGCAGCGACGGCCACGGGTCCGGCCGCAGCGACGGCCACGGGCCCGGCCGCAGAGACGGCCGACGGCCCGGCCGCGGGCCCGCCCAACGGCCCGGCAACCGGACCCCGACCTACGATTCGGAGGCCCGGCGGGTCCGAACACGCCTGCTACGGTCGCGCCGATATGGTCTACGCTGGTAAAAGCGGGGCAAAACTTCGGCTCCGCCCCAGCACGACCCGAACCGAACCGACCGACCCGGACCAGCCCGGTCCGAGCCGACCTGAGGAGTGACTCTCCCCCTCGATGGACGATCCGTCCGGTAGTACCTACGCCGTCTCGCTTCCGGCCCCCGGAAGGCAGGCGGCACTGTGATCACCGCCTGGCTGCTGTTGCTCGCGGCCCTGCTCCTGATCCTCGCGAACGGCCTCTTCGTGGCCGCCGAGTTCGCCTTCGTGACCGCCGACCGCGGCGAGGTGGAACGTTCCGCCAAGACCGGCGACGCCAAGTCCGCCCGGGTCTCCCGGGCCCTGCGCCACCTCTCCTTCGAACTCTCCGGCGCCCAGCTGGGCATCACCGTCACCTCACTGGTGGTCGGCATGCTCGCCGAGCCGGCCCTGTCGACCCTGCTCCAGCCCGTGATGTCGGGCCTCGGGGTGCCCGACTCGGCCGCCCGCGGCGTCGCCGTGGTGGTCGGCATGGTGCTGGCCACCGTCGTCCAGATGGTGATCGGCGAGCTGGTCCCGAAGAACTGGGCGATCTCCCGCCCGCTCCAGGTGGCCCGCGCGGTCGCCGCCCCGCACATGGCCTTCTCCTTCGTCTGCCGCCCGCTGATCAGCTTCCTGAACGGCGCGGCCGACCGGACGGTCCGGGCCTTCGGCATCGAGCCGCAGGAGGAGCTGGACCACGCCCGCACCCCCGCCGAGCTGGTCTCGCTGGCCCGGCACTCGGCCAGGGCCGGCGCGATAGACGAGGAGTCGGCGACCCTGTTCGTCCGCACCCTCGGCCTCGGCGACCTCACCGCCGAGTCGGTGATGACCCCGCGGATCGACGTCGCCGCGCTCCAGCGCGACGCCACCGCCTCCGACGTCGTCAACCTGACCCGGGCCACCGGCCTGTCCCGCTTCCCGGTCTACGCCGACACCGTGGACGAGGTCACCGGCATCGTGACGCTCAAGGACGCGCTCGCCGTCCCGGCCGCCCGCCGCGGCCTGGTCCGGGTCTCCGAGCTGGCCTCGCCGCCGCTGCTGGTGCCCGAGACCCTGCCCGCCGAGCGGCTGCTCGACCAGCTGCGCCGGCTCCAACCGATGGCCATCGTGGTCGACGAGTACGGCGGCACCGCCGGTGTCGTCACCGTCGAGGACATCGTCGAGGAGATCGTCGGCGAGGTGCAGGACGAGCACGACCCGGCCGACCACCCCGACCTGCTCGCGCTGCCGCCCGTCGACGGCCTGCCGGTCTGGGAGGCCGACGGCCGGGCCCGGCTCGACCAGCTGGAGACGATCGGCCTGAACGCCCCGGACGGTCCGTACGAGACCCTGGCCGGCCTGGTCTCCGACCTGCTCGGCAAGCTGCCCGAAGTGGGCGAGCAGGCCGAACTGCCCGGTTGGCGGTTCACCGTGACCGGCGTCGACCGGCACCGCACCAGTCAGGTCCGGGTGGAGCGCACCAGCGCGCCCGGCCTGTTCGGCGAGGGCGGGGAGAAGGTCCGATGACCATGCTCCAACTAGCCGTCGCCGTGCTGCTCCTGCTCGGCAACGCCTTCTTCGTCGGCGCCGAGTTCGCCGTCGTCTCGGTGCGCCGCAGCCAGATCGAGCCGCTCGCCGAGGCCGGGCACAAGCGCGCCCGCACCGTGCTGCACGCGCTGTCCAACGTCTCCGCGATGCTGGCCGCCGCCCAACTCGGCATCACCGTCTGCTCGCTGGGCCTCGGTGCGCTCGCCGAGCCGACCATCGCCTCGCTGCTGGAGGGCCCGTTCCACGCGATCGGTGTCCCGTCCGCGCTGATGCACCCGCTCTCGTACGGGATCTCGCTGGCCCTCGTGGTCTTCCTGCACATGGTGATCGGCGAGATGGTGCCGAAGAACATGGCCATGGCCGGCCCGGAGCGGGCCGCGCTCTGGCTCGGCCCGCCGCTGGACCGGCTGGCCCGCTGGCTCGCCCCGGTGATCCGGCTGCTGAACGCCGCCGCCAACGGCGTGCTCCGGCTGTTCCGGGTCGAGGCCAAGGACGAGGTCGAGTCGGTCTTCACCACCGAGCAGCTGATGTACCTGCTGGTCGACTCCCGGGACGCCGGTCTGCTCGACGAGGACCGCCAGGAACGCCTGGAGGACGCCCTGGAGCTGGGCCGCCGCCCGGTCACCGACGTGCTGCTGCGGCCCGAGCAGCTGGTCACCGTCGACCCGAAGGCGACCGCCGCCGAGGTCGAGGAGCTCGCCCTGCGCACCGGCTTCTCGCGCTTCCCGGTCACCGACGGCGACCCGGCCGGCCACGGCTACCTGGGTTACCTCCACCTCAAGGACATCCTCGACGTGGAGGACCCGTCGGAGCCCGTCCCGGCCCGGCTGTGGCGGCCGATGACGGTGCTGCGCGGCAGCCTCCCGCTGGACGACGCCCTCGGCGCGATGCGCCGGGCCACCTGCCACCTGGCCGCCGTGCTGGACCAGGACGGCCGGACCACCGGCGTGGTCATGCTGGAGGACGTGCTGGAGGAACTGGTCGGCGAGATGCACGACCCGGACCACCGCACCACGACCTGAGCGACGGTCCGACGGACCCCGGTTCGCTGACAGCGTGTCTGCCGGCGGCGATTCCGCCCAGAGCGTTCAACGGTTCCCATGCCGGCCACCCTCGGAGCAGGGTGGTCGGCATGAGACTTCTGCTGCTGGGTGGGACCAAGTTCGTCGGACGCGCCGTCGCCGAGCAGGCGCTGGCCAGGGGCTGGGAGGTGACCGCCCTCAACCGCGGCACGCAGCCCGCGCCCGAGGGCGTGCGGGTGCTGCGCGGGGACCGCACCGCCGAGGACGGCCTCGCGGCGCTCGGCGCGGGGGAGTGGGACGCGGTGGTGGACACCTGGTCCTGGGCCCCGGCGGCGGTGCGCGACAGCGCCCGGCTGCTCCACGGCCGGATCGGCCACTACGCGTACGTCTCCAGCCGCTCGGTCTACGACCACCCGCTGCGCGCCGGGGCGGACGAGACCGCCCCGGTGGTGGCCTCCTCCCCGGACCTCACCGGCGAGGTGCCCTACGCCGAGACCAAGCGCGGCGCCGAACTGGCCCTGGAGGCGGAGTTCGGCGGAAGCGCCCTGCTGGTCCGGGCCGGGCTGATCCTCGGCCCGCACGAGGACATCGGCCGGCTGCCCTGGTGGCTGAACCGGATCGCCCGGGGCGGCCCGGTGCTCGCCCCCGGCCCGCGCGGCACGGCGCTGCAGTACATCGACGTCCGTGACCTCGCGCAGTGGACCCTGGACGCGGTGACGGCCCGGCTGGGCGGCCCGTACAACGTGGTCAGCCCGGCCGGCCACACCACCATGGGCGGGCTGCTGGAGGCCTGCGTCCGGACCACCGGCTCGGACGCCGAGCTGCGCTGGACCGAGCCGGAGCGGATCCTGGCGGCGGGCGTGCAGCCCTGGACGGAGCTGCCGGTCTGGCTGCCGCCCGGCGAGCTGTACGACTTCCTGCACGGCGCCTCGGTGGCCCGCGCCGTCGGGGCCGGGCTGCGCTGCCGCCCGGTCACCGAGACCGTCGCGGACACCTGGGCCTGGCTGCGGTCGATCGGCGGCGAGGCCCCGCAGCGCGCCGACCGGCCGGCCGTCGGGCTCGACCCCGAGCGCGAGGCGCGGCTGCTGGACGGCTGACCGGGGCGGGCGGGCCGTGGGCCTCGGCCCCGCGGCCCGGCTCCGTCCCCCCGGCCCCGTCCCTCCGCCTGCGCCGTGGGCCTCAGCCCCGGCCGTCGATCAGCTCCCCGTACGCCTGCACCAGGTCCGGCAGCCGCAGGGTGGCCAGGTCCTCCCGGCCGGGCGGCTCGCGCAGCAGCGACAGCCGCAGGTCCCGGTAGGCGCAGGACTTCTCGTACAGGGTGCGGATGAACCGGCCGTTGCCCAGTTCGTCGATCCAGCCCTCGCGCACCACGTGGACGCAGATGCTGGCCAGCTCCTCGGCGGCGTCCTCGTCCCAGCCGTCGCCGTCCCGGCCGGCCAGCGCCGCACCGATCGCGGTCAGCTCGTTCGGCCGGTAGCTGGGGAAGTCGACCCGGGTGGTGAAGCGGGAGTTGAGGCCGGGGTTGGTGGCGAGCAGCCGGTTCATCCCCTCGGGGTAGCCGGCCAGGATCACCACCAGCCGGTCCCGGTTGTCCTCGGCCCGCTTGAGCAGCACCTGGAGCGCCTCGTCGCCGTACGCGTCGCCCTTGGTGTAGCCGGAGTTGGAGAGGCTGTACGCCTCGTCGATGAACAGCACGCCGTCCAGCGCGGAGTCGATCAGCTCGTTCGCCTTGACCGCGGTCTGGCCGAGGAACTCGCCCACCAGGTCGGCGCGTTGGGCCTCCACCAGATGGTCGCCGGAGAGCAGGCTGAGGGCGTGGAAGACCCGGCCGAGGATCCGGGCCACGGTGGTCTTGCCGGTGCCGGAGGGGCCGGAGAAGACGAAGTGCCGCTTCGGCGGCTGGACCGGCAGGCCCTGCTCGGCCCGCAGCCGGGACATCCTCAACTGGGCCGACAGTGCCCGCACTTGGCGCTTGACCGGTTCCAGTCCCACCATCAGCGAGAGTTCGGCCAGGGCGGCGTCCAACTCCCGTTCGCTGGCCACCGGGCGGGGCGCCGGAAGGGCGACGGCGCGGGGCTGGGCCTCGCCGCGCACGGGCAGTGGCAGCGGTGCGGTCGGGGCGGTGGGTGCGGTCGGGGCGCCCGAGCCGGAGCGCTCGCCGGTCGGCTGCGGGGCGCCGTCCGCCGGTGCGGTGCCGGGCTCCTGGGCCGGCCCGGCGAGCGGGCCGTCCACCAGTGTCGCGTCCACCGAGGGGCCGCCGGCCGGGACGGTGCCGGTGCCGAACCCGGCGTCGTAGAGCGGGCCTTCGGCGTACCCGGGGTCGTCCTGGATGCCCGGCCCGGCGACGTCCAGCCCGGCCGGGTCCAGCCCGGTCCCGTCCAGTCCGGCCGGGTCCAGTCCGGTGCCCTCCAGCCCCGTGCCGTCCGGCCCGCCCGAGCGCCCTTCGGCGAGCAGCCCGTCCGCGAGTGAGTCCTCCGCCGAGATCGCCGCCAGTCGGGCCGAGGTGTCCATGAACGCCGGGTCGGCCCGGTGCACCGCGCGGTACAGCGGCAGGGCCGCCGCGCTGCGCCCGGCCCCCTCGTACGCCCGGGCCAGCCAGTAGCGCAGCTCCTTGCGCTGGGGCTGCTCGGAGCGGCAGCGCGCCAGCGAGGCGGCCAGCGGCCCCTGCGCCTGGGCGCACATGTCCAGCCGGACCCGGGCCATCCCGGCGAACAGTCCGGCCTCGATGCCCAGCAGCGGGTCGTCCAGCAGGCGGTCGGTGTCCCGGATCAACTGCTCCCAGTCCTTGAGCAGATAGGAGCGGCAGGCGTACAGGAACTGCGCGGACGGGTCCTCGCTCGGCGCCGGGCACTGCTCCAACGCCCGGTCCAGCTCGGTCAGGTGGCGGCCGTCCAGCCAGTGCGAGGCGTGCGCCAACGCGAGGTCGCGGACGTCCTCCAGCACCGGCTGCACCCACCAGCCCAGCCAGTACCAGGAACTGAGCGGGCGCCGGTGCAGCCGCCGCTGCTCGCCGAAGCGGTTCTGGTTGCGGTACATGGCCAGCAGTGCCGCCGAGGTGTCGCTGCGCAGCGCGTGCAGTCCGAGCCAGGCGTCGGCCATGCCCGGGTCCAGCCGGACGGCCGCCCGGAACTCCTCCTCGGCCCGGGTGTAGGCACCCGCCGTGTAGGCGTCCATGGCCCGCAGCCAGGCCCGGTCGGCGAGCCGGTCCGGGCCGCCCGCCGTGCTGTCGGAACTGTCCACCGTCGTCACTCACGCCCCCCGCGGTGTGGCCCGGGGCTCGGCCGGCGGATCGCCTGTGCGCAGCCGGGCCGGTGGTCGTCGAGCCCCCGGGGCGCATATGCGCCTACCGGGAATCGTACCGGCGCGAGGCTGATCCGGAAGGGTGCCGAACGGGGTCAAATGCGATCGCGCACACGGTGGTTGAGCAGGGAAATGGCCGAAACACCGCTGACCGACGGGCAGTCGGGGGGACCGGACGGCGCCCCCGGCTCACGGGGGAACAAGCCGGGGGCGCCGGGTCCGAGGCGGCCGGAACGGTGGGTTCCGGCGGCTGAGGAGAACCTAGATCCTGGTGATGTCGCAGGTCAAGGGCCTGATCGAAGGCTCACCGACGGTGCCCGTCAGGATCCGTCCGGTCACCCCGTCGACCCGCGTCGCGGCGTACGGGCGGCTCGGGTCGGCGGCGAAGTGCGCCGCCTCCGCGCGGGCCCAACCCGCCCAGAATCCGGCGAGTTCCGGTCCGTCCCGCTGCTCGCCCCGGCGCCGGGCCGCGGCGGCCTCCAGCTCCATCCAGATCACCCGGGCCAGCCACGGCCGCACCTCCCGGCGCCCGGCCCCGACTCCTTCCACCAGCACCACCGGGGCGAGCGGCACCCGGGCGGTGCCCGCGAAGCGGCGCAGCGTCCAGTCGTACACCCGGTGGTCGGCGTCCCGGCCGGCCGCCAGTGGCTCCAGCACCTGTTCGCGCAGCCGGCCGGTCCAGCCGAAGAGCTCGTCATGGGTGGCCAGGTCGTCGAGGTGGACCACCGGCGCCCCGCCGAGGGCCGCCGCCAGCCGCCCGGCGAAGGTGGTCTTGCCGGAGCCCGCGTGCCCGTCCACCGCGACCAGTCGCACCGGTCCGCAGGACGGCGGCAGCGCGCGCAGTTCCCCGGCCAGCGCGGCCAGCGGGTCGACGACACGGACGGCGTCGACGGCGTCGCGCCCGGTCAGCGGCCCGGCGGGAGCGGGCGGACGGGGGGAGGAGGCGGTTCCGGATGCAGCCACAACGTCAACCCTACGGTGCCGTAGCCCACCACTGCGTCCAGTTCATCGGTGCAGGTCGTGACGGCAGCGCGGGTTTCGGGCATACTCGCCTTCGCCACGCCTGTGAACGGCCGTTCACCGCAACCCGGTGCCGGTCGGGCCGACCTGCCACACCTGCGCCGGACCACCCGCCACCCCGGGCCGGCGCCCGATCTTGGAGGCGACCCTCGCCATGACCCCCTCCCCCGTGAAAGCCGTGGAGCGCCAGCTGCCCAGCGAGGAGGCCCGCGAGCTGCTGAGCCTCACCCGCGACCTGGTCCAGCGCGAGCTCCAGCCGCGCGCGGCGGAGGACGAGGCCGCGGGCCGCTTCCCCCGGGAGGTCTTCCGCACCCTCGGCGAGGCCGGCCTGCTCTCCCTCCCGTACGACGAGCGGTACGGCGGCGGCGCGCAGCCCTACGAGGTCTACCTCCAGGTCCTGGAGGAGCTCGCGGCCGGCTGGCTGGCCGTCGGCCTCGGCGTCAGCGTGCACACCCTGTCCTGCCATGCGCTGGCCACCTTCGGCAGTGACGAGCAGCGCGAGCAGTGGCTGCCCGGGATGCTCTCCGGCGACCAGCTCGGCGCCTACTGCCTCTCCGAGCCGCAGTCCGGCTCGGACGCGGCGGCCCTGCGCACCCGCGCCGACCTCGACGGCGGCGAGTACGTGGTCAACGGCACCAAGGCGTGGATCACCCACGGCGGCCAGGCCGACTTCTACAGCGCCCTGGTGCGCACCGGTGTGGACGGCCCCAAGGGCATCAGCTGCCTGCTCGTCCCCGGCACCCAGCAGGGCCTGTCGGCCGCGCCGCCGGAGCACAAGATGGGCATGCGCTCCTCGCCGACCGCCCAACTGCACTTCGACGGCGCCCGGGTGCCCGCCGAGCGGCTGATCGGCGAGGAGGGTCAGGGCTTCCAGATCGCGCTCGCCGCGCTGGACTCCGGCCGCCTCGGCATCGCCGCCTGCGCGATCGGCGTCGCCCAGGCCGCGCTCGACCTCGCGGTCGACTACGCCCGCACCCGCCGCCAGTTCGGCCGCCCGATCGCCGAGTTCCAGGGCCTGTCCTTCATGCTGGCCGACATGGCCACCCAGATAGAGGCCGGGCGCTCGCTGTACCTCACCGCGGCCCGGCTGCGGGACGCGGGCCGGCCGTTCTCCAAGGAGGCGGCGATGGCCAAGCTGTTCTGCACCGACACGGTGATGCGGGTGACCACCGACGCCGTGCAGGTGCTCGGCGGCTACGGCTACACCCAGGACTTCCCGGCCGAGCGCTACATGCGCGAGGCCAAGGTGCTGCAGATCGTCGAGGGCACCAACCAGATCCAGCGCCTGGTGATCGGCCGCCACCTCACCAAGGGCTGAACCAAGGGCCGGAGCGAGGGCCGGACCGAGGCCCGAACCGAGGCCCGATCCAAAGGCCGAGGGCCGAGCGGCCCTCCCCGAAACGGCCCCCGGCCGTCACTCCAGGGTGCGGAGTGACGGCCGGGGGCGATTCCATGTCGTCCGACGCTGCGTCAACTCGCCGACGCCCGGCGGCAGTCAGCGCCGAGCGAGCCGCCGGCGCTGCTCCGGGATGGTGGCCAGCGGCACGGCCGCGGCGACGGCGGCCGCCGCGTCGCGCAGCGGCCGGTGCACCAGCGCGTGCGAGAACGGCTGGGTGCGCCAGTCGAGTCCGCTCGGCAGCTTGAGCAACAGCGCGGCGAACCCGGTCGGTTCGGCGTCCTCCGGGGCCTCCACCTCGGCCAGGTCGTCGGTCGGGATGCCCGAACCCGGGCAGATCGCGGGGGCGAAGGGGTCCCAGGCGGTGGGCAGCAGGGCGTGCTGCGGCAGCCGCTCCTCGTCCGCCACCAGGGCGATCGGACGACGGCACTCGGGGCAGTGGACTCGGAAGATGTCCCAGTACTCGGCCTCGCCGGGGTCGACGCCCGGCACGTGGTCGACCGCGAGGTCGTCGCGGCCGGTCAGTTCGTCGGTCTCGTCGGCGGCCAGCACGCGCTGGTCAGTAGCAGGCATGAGGATCCCCCTAGGATCGGGCCCGGCGTGGTCGCTCTGGGGCCACAACCAGCACTTCCCTGCCATTCGCGCTCATAACCCTGCGGAGTTGTGCACCGCGATGCACCGGGTGTGTCCTTGGCCACACCGCCCGCCACATTCACCCGGCACTTGCCCTTCTGACACCTGCAATCCCACCGCGTGCCACCGCGTGCGCCCCCCGTGCTCCCGACCGGGTAGGTTTGCGCACTGTGGAGGATCTCGACCAACGCATCGTCCAGCTGCTTCTGGAAGACGGCCGGATGAGCTACACGGACCTGGGCAAGGCCACCGGCCTGTCCACCTCGGCGGTGCACCAACGGGTGCGCCGCCTGGAACAGCGCGGGGTGATCCGCGGCTACACCGCGATCATCGACCCCGACGCCGTCGACCTGGCGCTGACCGCGTTCATCTCGGTCAAGCCCTTCGACCCCAGCGCCCCGGACGACACCCCGGAGCGACTGGCCGGGCTGCCCGAGATCGAGGCCTGTCACAGCGTCGCCGGCGACGAGAACTACATCCTCAAAGTGCGCGTCGGTGCCCCCGGCGACCTGGAGGACCTGCTCGCCCGCATCCGCAGCGCCGCCGGAGTCTCCACCCGCACCACCGTGGTGCTCTCCACTCCCTACGAGGCCCGACCCCCGAAGCTCTGAGTCGGACCCGGTGAGGTGCAGACTTAGCCGCATGACCGAAAGCACCTCCCGGACCGTCCTGCTGCGCGGCGGCGCCGTCTACAGCCCCGCCGACCCCTTCGCCACCGCGATGCTCGTGGAGGGCGGGCACATCGCCTGGGTCGGCAGCGACGGCGCCGCCGAGGCCTACGCCGCGACCGCCGACGAGATCGTCGAGCTGGACGGCGCCCTGGTCACCCCCGCCTTCGTCGACGCCCATGTGCACGCCACCGCCACCGGACTGGCGCTCACCGGCCTCGACCTCACCGGCAGCCCCTCGCTGGCCGCCACCCTGGCCGCCGTCACCGCCTTCGTCGAGGCGCGGCCCGAGCCCGGCGGCGTGCTGATCGGCCACGGCTGGGACGAGACCGGCTGGCCCGAGGGCCGCCCGCCCACGCGCGCCGAACTGGACGACGCCGCCCGCGGCGCCGCGCTCTACCTCTCCCGCACCGACGTGCACTCCGCGCTCGCCACCACCGCGCTGCGCACCCTCACCGAGAGCCTCGCCGAGCGGCCCGGCTTCGACGCGGACGGCCCGCTCACCAAGGACGCCCACCACGCCGTCCGGCAGACCGCGCTGGCCCGCCTCACCCCCGAGCAGCGCCGCCGCGCCCAGCGCGCCACCCTGGCCCGGGCCGCCGAACTCGGCATCGGCGCCCTGCACGAGTGCGCCGGCCCGGAGATCTCCTCGGAGCAGGACCTGGCCGCCCTGCTGGCCCTGGCCGCTGACGGCGAGGGCCCCGAAGTCATCGGCTACTGGGGCGAGTTGGGCGGCGTGGAGACGGCCCGACGGATCGGCGCGACCGGCGTCGGCGGCGACCTCTTCGTGGACGGCGCGCTGGGCTCGCACACCGCCTGCCTGCACGCCCCCTACATGGACGCCGAGCACACCGGCACCGCCTACCTGACCGCCGAACAGGTCGCCGACCACGTCGCCGCCTGCACCGAGGCCGGGCTGCAGGCCGGCTTCCACGCCATCGGCGACGCGGCCGTCAGCGCCGTCGTCGAGGGCGTCCGGGCGGCCGGCGAGCGGGTCGGCGCCGACCGGGTCAGGGCGCTGCGCCACCGGGTGGAGCACGCCGAGGCGATGGACGACAAGGCCATCGCCGCCTTCGCCGAGCTCGGCCTGACCGCCTCCGTGCAGCCCGCCTTCGACGCCGCCTGGGGCGGCCCGGACGGCATGTACGTGCAGCGCCTGGGCGCCGAGCGTGCCGCCGGCCTCAACCCGTACGCCGCGCTGCTGCGGGCCGGCGTCCCGCTGGCCTTCGGCTCGGACGCCCCGGTCACCCCGCTCGACCCCTGGGGCACCGTGCGCGCCGCGGCCTTCCACCGGACGCTGGAGCACCGGATCTCGGTCCGCGCCGCCTTCACCGCCCACACCCGCGGCGGCTGGCGCGCGATCGGCCGCGACCACGACGGCGTGCTGGTGCCCGGCGCGATCGCCAACTACGCGATCTGGGCCGCCGAGGAGCTCGTCGTCCAGGCGCCCGACTCCCGGGTGGCCGGCTGGTCCACCGACCCGCGCTCCGGCACCCCGGGCCTGCCCGACCTCACCCCGGGCCGCGAACTGCCGGTCTGCCTGCGCACGGTGGTCCGCGGCCGCACCGTCCACCAGCGGTAAAACCGGGTGAGCCGGCGGGCCGCGGCGCCGTAGGTTGACCGCCATGACCGCACTGGTACCCGCCGACTTCACCGTCCCGCGCGAGCTGCTCGCCCCGGGGTTCCGCCTGGAGCCCCTGGGCGAGCGGCACAACGCCTCCGACCACGCCGCCTGGACGGGCAGCGTGGAGCACATCCGCGCCACTCCCGGCTGGGCCGGCCGCGGCTGGCCGCCCGCCGACGGCATGTCCGCCGAGGAGAACCTCGCCGACCTGCGCCGGCACGCCGCCGACTTCGAGGCCCGCCGGGGCTTCACCTACACCGTCCTGGAGCCGGACCGCGACGAGGTGATCGGCTGCGTCTACGTCTACCCGGACCGGGAGGACCCGGCCACGGTCTCGGTCAGCTCCTGGGTCCGCGCCGACCGCGCCGAACTCGACGCCCCGCTCCACCGGGCCGTCCACGACTGGCTCACCGACCACTGGCCGCTGGCGCGGTTCCACTACGCGGAGCGCTGACGGGCCGGCCCCAGCACCCTGACCTCACGCGATTCCGACCTTCCGGGGTACCTTCTTCGCACAGCGTCCGAACAGCAAGCCCCAGGAAGATGGTGCGCCGGTGGCCATGCCCGTCACCCAGGAGCGGTCCGGGACCGCTCCCGAGCAGCCGGAACCGGCCCCGAAACCCGGCCTCGTCGCCCGCGTACTCGCCAAGGTCCGCGCCGGGCTGCCGCGCACCGGCCTCGCCGCGCTGGCCGGCCTGCTGCTCGCGCTCGCCTTCCCGCCGTACGACCTGTGGCCGTTGTCGCTGCTCGGCGTCGCCGCGCTGTCGCTGCTCACCCGGGGCCGCACCTTCCGCCAGGGCGCCTGGACGGGCTTCGCCTTCGGCTTCCCGTTCTTCCTGATGCTGCTCAGCTGGCTGCGGGTGGTCGGCTGGGACGCCACGGTCGGCCTGTCGGTCATCGAGGCGCTGTTCCTGGCCCTGCTCGGCGGCGCGCTGGCGCTCACCTCCCGGCTGCCCGGCTGGGCGCTCTGGGCGGCCGCGCTGTGGGTCACCCAGGAGTGGGCGCGCGACCGGCTGCCGCTCGGCGGCTTCCCCTGGGGCCGACTGGCCTTCGCCAACACCGCGACCCCGTACACCCCGCTGGCCGCGCTCGGCGGCGCGCCGCTGGTGACCTTCGCCGTCGCGTTCTCCGGCACCCTGCTCGCCTGGGCGGCGCTGCGCCTGCGCGGACCGGGCCGGGCGCCGAAGGCGGCCGCGTTGGCGGCGCTCGGCGCGGTGGCCGCCCTGCTGGCCGGCTACCTCGTCCCGGTGCCGACCGCCGCGGCCGACACCGTGAAGGTCGCCATCGTCCAGGGCAACGTGCCCAACCCGGGGATGGACTTCCTCGGCCGCCCGATGATGGTGCTCAACAACCACGCCTCGGCCACCGAGCGCCTCGCCGCCGACGTCCAGGCCGGCAAGGTGCCGAAGCCCGACGTGGTGATCTGGCCGGAGAACTCCTCCGACCTCGACCCGTTCAGCGACCCGCTGGCCCGCCAGCGGATCGACGAGGCGGTCAAGGCCGTCGGCGTGCCCACCCTGGTCGGCACCCTGGTGGACGGCCCGGACGCCCAGCACGTCCAGAACGAGGGCATCGTCTGGGACCCGGTCACCGGCCCCGGCGCCTCCTACACCAAGCAGCACCCCGTTCCGTTCGGCGAGTACGTGCCGTTCCGCGCCCAGCTGATGAAGGTGATCACCCGCCTCCAGCGGGTCGCCCGCGACTTCTACCCCGGCGACCACAACGGCGTGATGCAGCTCGGTCCGGCCAGGATCGGCGACGTGATCTGCTTCGAGGTGGCCTACGACGAGATCGTCCGGGACACCGTGGACAGCGGCGCCCGGGTGCTGGTGGTGCAGACCAACAACGCGACCTACGCGAAGACCGGCCAGCCCGAGCAGCAGCTCGCGATGAGCCGGCTGCGCGCCGTCGAGCACGGCCGGGCCGTGCTGATCGCCGCCACCAGCGGGATCAGCGCGGTGATCGCCCCGGACGGCACCGTCGAGCAGCGCACCGCGGAGCTGACCCCGGCCGAGCTGTCGGCCACCGTCCCGCTGCGCGACGGCACCACGGTGGCCGACCGGATCGGCGCCGTTCCGGAGTGGACGCTGGCGATCGGCGGCCTGCTGGCCTGCGCCGCGGCCGTGCTGGTCGGCCGTCGCCGGAAGGCCGTGGACGGAACACCGGCCGCCGGGGAATCGTTGGACCAGGTGGTGCCGTAGCCGGCCCGGACCTTCCGTGCGGCGCGCAGAGCACCGCCTGGAGTGGATTCGTACCGTGACCCAGCAAGCTACCCCGACCCGTCCGGCCCCGCGTAGCAGGCTGCGCCGGGTGCTGCCGCTGCTGATCACCGCCTGGCTGGTGCTGGAGATCTGGCTGCTGGTCCTGGTGGGCTCGTGGCTGGGCGGCTTCGCCGTCCTGCTGCTGCTCGTCGCCGGCGGCCTGATCGGAGGCTCGCTGATCAAGCGGGCGGGCCTGAAGGCGCTGTCGGCGGCGATCGAGCAGAGCAAGAACCCGCAGTCCGAGCAGCCGCAGACCGGCACCAGCATGACGGTGCTGGCCGGGCTGCTGCTGATCATCCCGGGCTTCCTGTCCGACCTGGTCGCCCTGACCCTGCTGTTCCCGCCGACCCGGGCGCTGTGGCGGGCCGTCGGCCGCCGGGTCGCGGACAAGGCGATCCGCAGCACGGCCGGCGCGGGCACCGATCCGTTCGCGGACGCGATGCGGCTGCAGGAGCAGCTGCGGATCCACCGCCCGGACGGCAAGGTGGTCCAGGGCGAGGTGGTCGATCCGGACGCCGGTCCGCGCGGTCCGCAGGGCCCGGACACCGGCTACCGCCCGCCGATCACCGGCTGAGCGGGCCGCCCGGCCCGACGAGGCGCGGCGAGGCGAGGACGAGGCCCGGCAACGCGAAGACCGCGAGGACGAAGAGGCCCGGCAACGCGAAAGGGACCCTGGTGACCAGGGTCCCTTTTCGCGTCCTCCCGCACGCGGCGGGAGCGAGGTTGTCAGGCGCTCTTGCGGGTGTCCCGCGGGTGCACCGCGAGGTTCATCCCACCGGAGCGGAGCACGGCCAGCCGCTCGGCCAGCACCTCCTCCAGCTCCTCGCGCGTCCGGCGCTCCATCAGCATGTCCCAATGGGTGCGCGTGGGCTTGACCTTCTTCTCCTCCGGCTCGTCACCGTCGAGGAGCATCGCCTCCTGGCCGCAGAAGCGGCATTCCCAGGTCTGGGGGATCTCCGCCTCGACCGAGAAAGGAACCTCGAATCGGTGTCCGTTCTGACATGCGTACTCGACGGTCTGGCGGGGAGCCAGATCGATACCACGGTCGGTCTCGTAGCTAGTGGCCCCGAGTCGCGTGCCGCGGAGAGCTCGCTCGCTCATGAATCGTGCCTCCCGGGCTTATGGCCCACAGGACTAGTGGTCGCTGTTCTTCGTCGTTCGGTCAACGCTCGGCTTCCGACGAAGATTCCCGTCCCGGGACATGCGTCGTCTGTTGTGCCGCCCCTGTTTGTACCCATCAACGCCCGATTTGTCACATCTGGACGGTGATATCACCCCGGGTGTCACCTATTTCACATCTGGTGATCGTGCGGACTTTCTGTGACGAGCGTACCGGGACGGGATTCCGCGGCCTCCGTCGCCCCCGGGGAGCGGGCGGTCAGGAGATCGGTCGGGACCGGATCATCGGCTCCGTCTTGCCGAGGTCGATCGAGTGTACGGGCGCGACGGTGTCGCCGGGGACGACCGGTGGGCGGTCCGGGCGCGGCGGGGCGTCGGAGGCGGGCTCGGTCCGGCTGTCGCGGTGCGGCAGCAGGGCGATCACCGCGTCCCGCAGCGGGGCCGGGGCGTCCTCGTCCAGCGGGTCGACGGTGGCCGGCACCTGGAGCCGGACCGGGGCGCCGTTGCCGATCCGGGCGTAGCCGCGGCCGACCGGGGCGTGCGCGGCGGGCACGATGTCCAGCGGTGCGCCGAGCACGGCGTGGCCGTCCTCGGGGGTGGCCGGGCCGAGCAGCACCCGGGCCCGGGTGGTGGCCCGGACGGTCGGGGTGATCCGGTCGGCGGCCTCGACGTCGTCGGCGATCACCACGGTGACCCGGGCGGCCCGGCCGTGCCGCAGCGGCAGCTCCAGCAGCTCCTGCGGGTCCGGACGGCCCTCGGCGTGGGCCAGCTCGCCCAGCTCGGTGGGGTGGTCCAGCAGCAGCCACAGCGGCCGGGTGACGTCCTCCGGCAGGGCCGCGCCGGTGTGCCGGGCGGTGTTGAGCGCGGCGAGCCGGCGCTCGGTCTCCTGCGCGGCCCAGTCCAGCGCGGCCAGCGCGCCGTGCAGGCTGGTCTCCACGGTGTGCACGCCGGGCCGGTTCACCAGGCAGGCGTGCTCGCCGGTCCCGGCGCCGTCGATCACCATCAGGTCGGCGTACGGGAGCACCTGGAGCGCGATCGAGCGGACCAGGCTGGAGGTGCCGTACCCGGCGACGCCGAGCGCCAGCAGGTGCGGTTCGGAGGAGCGCGGGCCGGTGCGCCAGATCACCGGCGGCTGCTGGGCGGTGGTGCCGCCCTGGTGGACCGGGATGGTGCGGGCGGTGCCGTCCTCGTCGGTGAAGCCGAGCACGATCTCGCCGGGGGCGGCCACGAAGCGCTGGGCGGCGATGTCGGTGGGCAGCGGGGCCAGCGCGGTGATCCGCAGCCGGTTGGACTCCTCGTCCCAGTCGAAGCGGTACTCCCGGGCCCGGCCGGCCTTGCCCTGGACGACCTGCTCGATCCGGGCCCGGGCGGTCGGCTCGGTGTCGGTGAAGTACGCGGGGTAGCCCAGTTCCAGCCGGGAGAGCCGGCCCTCGCCGTCGAACTCCCAGGAGCTGAAGGCGTTCTTGTAGCTGCCCTCGAAGTGGTACAGCGGGTTGGCGTCCTCGGGGCCGCACAGGTAGGGCGTGAGCGCCGAGTAGAGGGCGGCGAGCTTGACGTCGGCCACGTCGGGCGCGGGCGGGGCGGGCGCCGCCTTGGGGGCCCGGCCGGCCCAGGCGGCGCTGGCCATCAGGGCGACCAGTGCGAACAGCAGGCCGTGCGGCAGCAGGTAGATGCCGACCAGCATCGCGGCGGACAGGAACAGCGTCGGGCCGCGGCGCTCCTTCGGGGTGGCCTGCCAGCGGCCCTTGGCCCAGCCGGCGTGGTGGCGCAGCCCGCGGCCGATCACGGCGAGCGGGGCGAACATGTCGGTGGCGTGGTCCCCGGCGGTTCGGGCGAACTCGCGGCCCTTGCCGAGATGGCGGTGGAGCGGCATTCCAGGACTCCCCGGACGAGTGGGACGGGTGGGGTGAGGGGGGACTGCTCGGCGGTACGACGGGGCCCGGGGCGGTGGGATCCGCGCCCGGGCCGGTGGGGGAGTGGCGGCTAGAACCGAATGCCGCCGAGCAGGCTCGCCAGGCTGGCACCGCCGGCGGTGATGCTCGGGGCGATCGAGGAACCGGCGACGTAGAAACCGAAGAGGGCGCAGACGATGGCGTGGGAGACCTTCAGTCCGTCCCTGCGGAAGAACAGAAAGGCGATGGTGCCGAACAGGACGATGCCGGAAATCGAGAGGATCACTTCTGCTCCTCGGGAGGGGGACGGGGGACAGTGTTACTTAAAGTGCCCTAATCGTGACAAAAAGTAATAGATGATGGAACGGCGCAAATGGGTGGTTCTGCCGTTCAATGCCGCCCCGGAAGCCGGGTGGAGGTATGCGAACCGGCCCGGGTGGGGGCCTCGTCCCGCAGGGATGGCGCGTGGATTCGGTGCCGCGAGGCATTCCCGGGGGGTGGGTGGGAAGTTTCCGGGGGGTCCCGGAAGTTCGCTCGAATGGCGGCGCAACCCGCGTGGCCGCACGTCGTACCCTCCGCACCGCCCGCGGGCCGCGGGCCGGACCGGCGCGGTGGGCGTCCGGAATCCGGACGCCCGCTGGCCCGGGCCGGCGCCGGCCGCTACGGTGCGGTACGCACCAGCCCCGCCCGTCCTCAGGAAAGGCAGCCCGCCATGACCGATGCCCCCGACGCCGAGGTGATCGCGCTCGCCGGGAAGCTCTTCGACGCCGCCCGGGCCGGCGACACCGCCACCCTGGCCACCGCCCTCGATGCGGGCGTCTCCGCCGACCTCACCAACGGCAGCGGCGACACCCTGGTGATGCTCGCCGCCTACCACGGCCACGCCGCCATGGTCGGGGCCCTGCTCCAGCGCGGCGCCGACCCGAACCGCGCCAACGACAAGGGCCAGACCCCGCTGGCCGGCGCCGTGTTCAAGGGCGGAGCGGACGTCGTCGACGCCCTGCTGGCCGGCGGCGCCGACCCGAAGGCCGGCGTCCCGTCCGCCGTCGACGCCGCCGCGATGTTCGGCAAGACCGAGCTGCTCGCCCGGTTCGAGGGTCGTTGAAATGACGCCGTAGGCTCTTCCCCCATGGAGAGCACCGCCGCCCAGGCCACCGGTACCGTCGAGTTCCGCATCACCGGGTACGCCCACCCCGACGCCCAGGCCCTGGCGGCGGAGGTGCAGCAGGAGTACGTCCGCCGCTACGGCAGCCCGGACGAGACCGTCATGCACCCCGCGGACTTCGAGGCACCGGCCGGCCTGTTCCTGATCGCCTACCTGGACGGCCGTCCGGTCGCCTGCGGCGGCTGGCGGGCCAAGCGGACCAGCCCGGACGGCCTGCGGGACGGCGACGCCGAGCTCAAGCGGATGTTCGTGATACCCGAGGCCCGCGGCCGGGGCCTGGCCCGGGCGGTGCTGCGCCGGCTGGAGGACACCGCCGTCGAGGCCGGGCGCACCCGGGTGGTCCTGGAGACCGGCACCGAGCAGCCCGAGGCCGTCGCGCTGTACGGCTCCGAGGGCTACGCGGCGATCCGCAAGTTCGGGATCTACAAGGACCACCCGCAGAGCATCTGCCTCGGCAAGGAACTCACCGCCGCGGTCTGAGCGCCGCACCCGCCGGGTAGACAGCCCTGGTGAGCCCTCGACCGCCGGAAGCCGAACGCCTCCCCGCCCTGGCCGCGCCGGGCGGGGAACTGGACCGCCTGGTCGCGGAGGGCGTGCGCACCGTCGGCGCGGGCGCCGTCTGGGCCGTCGGCGACGCCCGGGGCACGCTCGGCGGCGGTGGCCGCGGCGCCCTCGGGCAGGGCCGGTACGCGCGGCTCGCCGCCGGGCCGGACACCCTCTACGACCTCGCCAGCCTCACCAAGGTCACGGCGCTCTGGCCGTGCGCCGGAGTGCTGTGGCAGTCCGGGCGACTGCCGCTGGACGAACCCCTCGGCCGCTGGTGGCCACCCGCCGCCGGGTGCCCGGCGGGTGTCGTGACGGTCCGTCAACTCCTCGCCCACACCGCCGGATTGCTCCCGTACACCCGCTTCGAGCGGCTCTACGGGCCGGACCGGGCGGCGATCCGGGCCGGGGTGATCGCCGCCCCGCTGCACCGCGCGCCGGGCACCGCCGTCGAGTACACCGACCGCGCCGCCGTGCTGCTCGGCTACCTGGTGGAGGACCTCGGCGGGGCGCGGCTGGACGCCCTCGCCGCGCGCTGGGCCTGGTCGCCGCTCGGCATGACCGACACCCGCTACGGTCCGCTGGGCGCCGCCGAGACCGCCCGGACCGCGCCCACCGAGTACCACGAGCCGATCGACGCCCATCTGCGCGGCGTCGTGCACGACCCCTCCGCCCGGCTGCTCGGCGGCGTCTCCGGCAACGCCGGCGCCTTCTCCACCGCCCGCGACCTCGCCCGCTTCCTCACCGCCCTGCTCGACCCGCCGGCCCGACTGCCCTGGGGCGAACCGTGGATCACCGAATCGCTGCGCGAGCAGACCGGCGGCCTGGCCCCCGCCCGAGGCCTGTCCTGGCTGGTCGCGGCCGGCACCGAACCCGCCGAGGGCACCTTCGTCCACTACGGCTTCACCGGCACCGGGATCTGGATCTCCCGCCGGCTCGGCCGCTGGGCCCTGCTGCTCACCAACCAGGTGCACCACAGCCGGGTCACCCAGCCGCTCACCGACCTGCGCAACGCCTACCGGCGGGCGGTCTTCGGGTAGGCCTGCCCGACCGACTACCCGATCGGGTGGATTAGGCACCAACCGCCTTTGCCGGGGCGGGGATCGCGGCAGAGTGACCGCGACGGACGGCAGCCGGCGGAGGAGGCGCGATGACGGAGACCTGGGCCCTCACGGAGGAGGAGTGGCTCTCCCGGATAGTGCGCGCCTACATCGGGTGCAGCGTGCTGCTCACCGACCGGGACGGCAAGGTCCTGCTGCTGCAGGCCGGTTACCGCGACCACTGGCAGTTGCCCGGTGGCGAGATGGACCCGGGGGAGGGCCCGGCCGAGTGCGCGGCCCGGGAACTGCGGGAGGAGACCGGGCTGTCGGTCGGGGAGTTGCGGCTGCTGGTGGTGGAGTGGCGGGATGCGATCCCCGACCAGGGCGAACACGCCCACCCCGCCGTGCACTTCACGTTCGACGGCGGCACGGTCGCGCCGGGCGCGGTGGTCCGGCTCCAGCCGGAGGAGATCGCCGACCACGGCTACTTCACCCCCGCCCGGGCCGCCGCCCTGCTGCACCCCTGCGCGGTGCACCGGCTCACCGGGGCCCTGGAGGCCCGGCGGACCGGCGCCGCCGCGCTGCTGCACTCGGCGGGGTACGTCGGCTCCTAGAGCAGGGTGCTCCAGTAGTACCAGAACCGGTTGAGCACCAGCAGGGCGAGCACCGCCGCCCACAGCACCGGCAGCGCCCAGTGGTAGCGCGCCGCCTCCCGGGCGACCGTCCGCAGCCGCGGTCCGACCGGGATCACCCCCGTGCGCAGGTTGTGCAGCGTGGTGTACCAGAACAGCACCACCGTCGTCGCCCACACCACCATGCAGTACGGGCAGAGCGCGCCGATGCCGTACAGCGACTGGTCGATCAGCCAGTGCGTGAACACGATGCCCAGGGTGGTCCCGGCCTGAAGGCCCAGCCAGAACCAGCGCCGGTACCCGGCGCCGGCCAGCAGTCCCGCGCCGATCGCCGCCAGCGCGCCGAAGGCGACCAGGCCGAGCAGCGAGTTCGGGAAGCCGAACACTGCGGCCTCCTCGGTGCGCATCACCGAACCGCAGCTGATGATCGGATTGATGTTGCAGCTGGGGACGTACGACGGGTTCTCCAGCAGGCGGAGCTTGTCGAAGGTCAGGACGGCCGAGGCGGCCAGCCCGATGAGTCCGGCGAGGAACAGCAGGAGCGCGAAGGCCCGGCTCGCCCCGATCGGGCCCGGGCCGGCGGCGTCGGGGGAGTCGGGGGCGGGACGGGAGGGGTGCACGGTAGTCGCGGTCATGACAGCACACTCCGGTGGCTGGCTGGGAGGGGCCGGTCCGGCCGGGAGTTCGGCCGGACCGGTGGTGCCGTGCGGTGCGGGGAAGTGGGACGAGGGGAGCGGAGCGGGCCTACTGGAGGCCGGCGGCCTGCTTGACCTGGGCGGTGAACTGCTCGGGCGTCGCCGTGGTGTTGCCAGCGAACAGGTTGATCGACTTGCCGTCCACCTTGACCGTCGGGGTGCCGGTCACGCCGCTGTCGTTGAACGCGTCGGCGACCTTCGCCGCCCACGGCGCGTAGGTCTTGTCGGTGACCGCCTTCACGAAGGCGTCCGTCTTCAGCCCGGGCACCTGGCCGGCCAGGTCCAGCAGGTGGTTGACGTCACCGAAGTCGTCGCTGCGCTCGTCCGGCTGGTTGGCGTAGAGCACGTCGTGGAAGGCCTTGAACTTGTCCACGCCCTCGTTCAGCGCCGCCCCGGCGGCGGCCAGCGCGGTGCGCGAGCCCTTGCCGCCCAGGTTCTTGTCCAGGAAGGCGGCCAGGTGGAACTCCACCTTGATCTGGCCGTCCTGGGTGAGCTCCTTGACCGTCTGGCCGTTCGCCGCCTCGAAGTGCTTGCAGACCGGGCAGCGGAAGTCCTCGTAGACCTCCATGGTGTGCGGGGCGTCGGCCTTGCCGTAGGTGATCACCGTGCCGTTCGGGCCGGTGGTGTTCGCCGGGACGACCAGCGGGGCGTTCGAGGACGCGGCCGAGGCCTTGTCGTCCTTGCCCGAGGCCGAGTTGATCGCGATCGCGACACCGCCCGCGAGGGCGAGGACGACGACGGCCGACACGGTGACGACGATCCGCTGACGGCGCTTGGCGGCCTGCTGCTCGCGGCGCTGCGCCTCCTGGATCCGCTCGCGGGCGCTGATGAGCTTGGCCTCGCGCTTGGTGGGCTTGTCCTGAGCCATGGGGAAGTCAACTCCTGTACGCGGCGCGCGGGTGCGCGCGGGTGGCCGCACGGGGTGCGGCGGGGATCGGGTTACGCGGGAGTCGTGCGCACTGCCTGCGGGCGCGCCGGACCGTACTCGGGAGAGCCGGGGGCGGGGGACTCAGCAGGCAGGCGCGAAGACCGGCGGACCACGCCGGGGGGCCGGGCTCAGCACCACGTCCTCGCGGCGCGGCCGCTC
Organism: Kitasatospora sp. NPDC096077; assembly: GCF_040303245.1. Lineage (NCBI taxonomy): Bacteria > Bacillati > Actinomycetota > Actinomycetes > Kitasatosporales > Streptomycetaceae > Kitasatospora > Kitasatospora sp. NPDC096077. Next base: position 38,689 of record NZ_JBEOSV010000071.1, read on the forward strand.
GTGGTCCGACACCGGCAGCGGAACCCGCAGCACCGGACGGACCGGGGCGGGCAGCAGCAGGAGGAGCAGCGCCCGCAGCGGACGGGCCACCGACTGGCGCAGCGCGCGCAGCGCCCGGGCCAGCCCGGACAGCGCCGCGTCGCCCAGTCGCAGCCAGGCCGAGGCCGCCAGCGCGATCACCAGGTGGACGAAGAGCAGCAGCAACTGGGTCGTGGCGGGCGCCAACTCCCCGGCGTGGCCCAGCGGGCCGCCCAGCAGCGAGCCGTCCACCGAGCCGCCGCCGCAGACCAGCAGGTTCACCCCGCGCGCGGAGACGTGCTCGGACAGCACCGGCCCACAGCCGGTCTGGCCCAGGTTGAACGTGGTGTTGAGCAGCAGCTCGACCGGCACCATCACGACGGAGATGTGCAGCATCCGCCGCTCCCCGCCGGCCAGCACGGCCGCGACCAGGAAGACGACGGCGCTCGCGGTGGCCACCAGCGACAGCGGCAGCGGGCGACCGGTGATGACCACCTGGCCCAACGCGGCCATCGGCACGGCGAGCGCGGTGAACACCGCGGCCCGCAGGGCCCTGGTCGTGTGGGTCGAGGTCATCACGCTCCGGAGTATGCCATGGTCCTTACACCGGGCACGAGAGCGCGTGCGCTACTCCGTTCGAGTGATGGCCCCTCAATCGCGCGCGGGCTCGACAGCCGCCGCCGCAGAGCTAGCCTGGAAGGCACTCCCGCTGACCCCGACGAGGGGGTGGACGCTCATGGCGCGGCCCGACACCACGGTCGGACAGGTCCTGCTCGCCCGGATCGAGGCCCAGGCGGTGGTGCTGGCCGGCCTGGACGACGCCGTCCGGGCCGATGAACCCGACGCGGTGCACCGGATGCGGGTCGCCTGCCGGCGGCTGCGCAGCGCCCTGCGGACCTTCCGTCGGCTGCTCGCCCCCGGCGCCACCGACACCCTGGTCGCCGACCTGCGCTGGCTGGGTGCCGCGCTCGGCCGCGCCCGGGACCGCGAGGTGCTCGCCGAACGGCTGGCCGCCCGGGCCCGCGAGCTGCCCGCCGCCTGCGGGCCGGAGCGGGTCGCCGCCGCGCTGGAGCAGTGGGGCGAGGCCGAGCACCGCCGGGTCCGGCCCGAGGTGGTCGCCGCCCTGGACAGCGCCCGCCGACGCTCGCTCACCGCCGGACTGACCGCGCTGCTCGCCGACCCGCCGCTGAGCCCGCGCGCCGCCCGCGCCGCCGCGCCCGAGCTCTCCCGGATCGCCGCCCGCGAGCAGCACCGCACGGCGGACCGGGTGCACACCGCCCTCGCCGCCGGCCCCACGGAACGCGACAGCGCCCTGCACGAGGCCCGCAAGGCGGCCAAGCGGGCCCGCTACGCGGGGGAGACGGCGACGCCTGCGGTGGGCGTGGCGGCGGAACGTTTCGCCGAGCGGATGAAGGCCGTCCAGGAGGTACTGGGCGAGCACCAGGACGCGGTGGTCGCCGCCGCGGCCCTGGTGGGACAGGCGGCCGAGGACGGCGAGGCCTTCGCGTACGGGGTGCTCTACGCCGGGCAGCTGGCGGCGGCCGAGACGGCCCGGGGCCAGCTACCGGAGGCGTGGGCGGGGGCCTCGGGGCGGAAGCTGGCGCGGTTCGGCTAGGTCGCCCGGCAAGATCGGCCGGACAGGACCTACGAGGTGGAGCCGCCGGGCGGCCGGAGCCAGCGGTCGTCCTCGAACTCGGCGGGGAGCTCGTCCTCCCACGGGTCGATGCCCCGCCGTTCGAGCTCGTCGAACCAGCGGTCCCGCTGGGACTCGGGCAGTCGACGGCCGCACCACGGGCAGAACACGATGCCGAGCGTCGATCTGCCGCCGTCGTGGACGACGAGTCCGTACTCCTGGAACTTCGCCGAGTGGTGGATCACCGCATCCGGGCAGTCGAACGGGTCCTCGTGCCGGTCGCACCGGTGGTCCAGGCGGGTCGTCATCTCTTCGCAGCAGTGCTGTGGCATGGCCTAGGGTGCTCGGGATCGGTCGAACGGCTCACGTTCGGCTCGGGTCGAGGCTACGACGCCGCGGGCCCGGTGCGGAACCGGGTCTTCCGCCTACGGTCGCCGCGAAGGCGCGGCGGGTGGGCTGTCCGGCGGGGGCGAGGGCTCGGGCCTCGGGTCGAGCCCCGCCGAGCGCGCCGCCTCGCGCAGCAGGTCGCGGAGCATCGGGACGGTCAGTCGGCCGGTGTTCGTGTTGCGCGGGCTGACGTGGTAGCAGCCGTACAGCTGGAGGTCGGGGCCGCCGTCGCGGGCCGGGAGGGTGACCCGGGCGGCGTGGCCGAAGGCCGGGCGGGGGCGCGGGACGGTCCAGCCGGCGTCGGCGATCACCGGGAGCATCGCCTGCCAGGCGAAGCCGCCGAGGGCGACCACGGTCCGTACGGTGGGCCGCAGCAAATGGAGTTCGCGGGTGATCCAGGGGCGGCAGGTGTCGCGCTCGGCGGTGCTGGGCTTGTTGTCGGGCGGGGCGCAGCGGACCGGGTCGGTGATCCGGACGCCGTACAGCTCCAGGCCGTCGCCGTGCCGGACGGACTCCGGGCGGTTGGTGAGCCCGAGCTCGTGGAGGGCCGCGTAGAGCAGGTCGCCGGAGGGGTCTCCGGTGAAGATCCGGCCGGTGCGGTTGGCGCCATGGGCGGCGGGGGCGAGGCCGACCAGGACGAGCGGGGCGTCGGGCGGTCCGAAACCGGGGATCGGACGGGCCCAGTAGTCCCAGTCCTGGTAGGCGCGGCGCTTGGTGCGGGCGGTCTCCTCGCGCCAGGCGACCAGGCGCGGGCAGGCCCGGCAGTGGGTGACGACCCGGTCGAGGTCGGTGAGTCCGGTGGCGCGGGCGGAGGCCTCGGCGGGGTGGCGGGGGTGGTCCGGGTCATCGGCGGGGGCCGGCTGCATGGCCCCGATCCTAGGGCGTCCCGGGCGTCCACTTCACCGGTGTTCGGGCAGGCGTAGCGTTGAAGCAGTTGCTCCGGCGGCCCCCGGTCCGGCCGGGTCGGCGGTGGCCGGGCGCGCCGGTGTGCGCCGAGGCCGCGAGGAGGCCGCGATGATCGTCGATGCGGTGCTGGGTGCCCTCGGGGGGCTGGTCGGGCTGGGGGCGGTCTGGGCGGGGCTGAGCATCCGGGTGGTCCAGCAGTTCCAGAAGGGCGTGGTGTTCCGCTTCGGCCGGGTGCGGCGGGAGGTCCGGGAGCCCGGGCTGGTCGCGCTGATGCCGATCGCGGACCGGCTGCGCCGGGTGAACGTGCAGATCGTGACGATGCCGATCCCGGCGCAGGAGGGCATCACCCGGGACAACGTGACCGTGCGGGTCGACGCGGTGGTCTACTTCCGGGTCGAGGACCCGGTGAAGGCGACCGTCAACGTGCAGGACTACAACTTCGCGATCTCCCAGGTCGCGCAGACCTCGCTGCGGTCGATCATCGGCAAGAGCGAACTGGACGACCTGCTGGCCAACCGCGAACCGATCAACCAGGGGCTGGAGTTGATGATCGACAGTCCGGCGCTGGGCTGGGGGATCCAGATCGACCGGGTGGAGATCAAGGACGTCGCCCTGCCGGAGTCGATGAAGCGCTCGATCGCGCGGCAGGCGGAGGCCGAGCGCGAGCGGCGCGCGCGGATCATCACGGCGGACGGCGAGTACCAGGCCTCGGAGCGGTTGTCGGAGGCGGCCGCGGTGATGAGCGCGACCCCGGCGGCGCTCCAACTGCGGTTGCTGCAGACCGTGGTGGAGGTGGCGGCGGAGAAGAACTCCACGTTGGTGCTGCCGTTCCCGGTGGAGCTGCTGCGGTTCCTGGACAGCGCGACCGAGTCCCAGCAGCGGGACCTGCTGGCGGCCGCCGCGGTCGCCGCGGCCGCGAAGTCGGCGGAGCAGGCGGTGGAGCGCGGTGAGGTGCCGGACGTGGAGGTCGGCCGCGAGCTTCCCAAGCACGAACTCCCGCCCTTGGAGGAGGTGTTGACCCGGTCGCCGATGGACGGCGCCGACCCGGAGGGTGGGGCGGCGGAGTCGGACGGACAGCAGGAGTCGGACGGACGGCAGGAGGCGGCGGAGCGCACCGAACGGAAGGCGGCGTCCTGAGCGGTGCCCGGTGGCGTCGGCCGCCGGGCCGGACCAGGATGGACGAGGGGGTGGAAGCCAGGTCAGGAGGCGGACCATGACCAGAGCCGGCGACATCATGCACCCCGGGGCCGAGTGCGTCCGCGAGCACGAGACGCTCGCCGCCGCGGCCCGGATCATGCGGGAACGGGACGTAGGCGCGCTGCCCATCTGCGGGGAGAAGGACAAGCTGCTGGGGATCGTGACCGACCGCGACATCGTGCTGCGCTGCGTCGCCGAGGGGCGCGACCCGGCCACGGTGACGGCGGGCGAACTGGCCCAGGGGCGGCCGATGACGGTGGAGGCGGACGAGGACTGCGAGCAGGTGCTGCGGGTGATGGAGCAGTACCAGGTACGTCGGCTGCCGGTGATCAACCACCCGGAGCACAAGCTGGTCGGCATGATCAGCGAGGCGGACATCGCGCGCGGGATGCCGCAGTCCCGGGTGGCGGAGTTCGTGTCGGCGGTCTGTGCGGAGGAGCCGCCGAAGAAGGAGGCCCTTCAGGGCTGAGCCGGTCTGTCGAAACCCTGTCGAAACCCTGTCGGACCCGGTCACTGCCTGGCGAGGGTGTCGAGGTGGCGGCGGAGCACCGCGTGCAGCTCGTCCGGTCCGACCAGGTCGGGGTGCTGGACGGCCTGCAGGGTGAGGCCGTCCAGCAGGGCGGACAGCCGGCGGGTCTCCAGCTCGTGGTCCAGGCCGGGGGGCAGGGCGCCGGTGCGCTCCAGCTCGATCAGCACGCGGCGGACCAGTGCGTCCAGGCCGGCCTGCAACTCGGCGGCCCGGGGGCGTAGTTCGGGCCGGGTTCGGGCGGCGGTGACGAAGGAGAGCCAGAGCGCGGACTCCTCCCGGCGCTCGGCGTCCAGCGGGAGGGTCTCGGCGAGCAGCCGGACGGTGCGGTCGCGCCGGTCGGTGTCGGGCGCGGCGTCCGGGTCGAGCAGGACCCGGGCGTGGGAGTGGATCCGGACGTCGATCCGGCGGGCCAGCTCCTGCATCGCGAAGATCATCAGCTCCGAGCTGCCGGCGATGTAGTGCCGCACCGAGCCGACGGCGAGTCCGGCCTCGTCGGCGACGTTGCGCAGTGAGGCGTGCTCCAGGCCCTCCCGGGCGGCGACGCGCAGTACGGCGTCGGCGACGGCCTGGCGGCGTTCGACGGGGTCGACGATCTTCGGCATGTTGCCGTTATAGCACGGGCGGGCTAAATTGACCCCGGCTGCTGATTTGGCACGGCTGAGCTATAAAAATCGGGGAGTGGGGCAGGGATGAACGACTGGGTGCACATGGCGCTGATCGCCGCCGTCGTGGTCGTGGTGGTGGTCCGGCGGCTGCGCGGTGAGCCGCTCAATGCGCGGGACCTCTTCGCGCCGCCGGTGGTGCTCACCGGCCTCGGCCTGTGGGCGCTCTCGCAGCGGCACGGCCTCGGGGTGGGGGACTACGTCTGGGTCGGCGCGGGCGCCGCGCTGGGCACCGCCTTCGGGGCGCTGCGCGGCGCCACCATCCGGGTCTACGAGCGCGGCGGGGTGCTGTGGCAGCGCTACACCGGCCGGACCTTCCTGGTGGCCGCGGTCTCGCTGGCCGCGATGGCCGGCTTCGCCGTGTTCGCCGAGCACAACGGCCTGGCGGCGGACGCCCGCCCGGTCCAGCTGTCGATCGGGGTGGGCTTCCTGGGGGAGGCGCTGGTGGTGGGCTACCGCGCGCTGACCTCCGGCACTCCGTTCGCGCCGGAGCGACGGGATTCGACCCCGTCGTCGGGCCCGGATCGATTCGGGCGGTAACTTTGGTTGTCGAATCGACTCTCGGTAACTATGGTTGTCGGTATGACCGCTGTGGAGATCACCCCCGAGGAGCGGGCCCGACTGGCCGAGTCCCTGCTCGGTGCACTCGACCCGCTCGCCGTCGCCGTACGGTCCCGGGCGACCGGGCTGCCCGAGGGGCGGATGTGGCACGGTGAGCCGGCCGAGGTCGCGCTCTCCGTGCTGTCCGCCTGGAAGCTGCTGGACGCCGAGGTCCGGCGGCTCACCGCCGTCGCGGCCGCCACCGCCGGCTCCTACGGCGCCAGCTACGAACAGCTGGGTGCCGCCTGGGGCATCACCCGGCAGGGCGCCCGGAAGAAGTGGCCGGAGGCCGTCGGTCGCCCGGCGGCCCGGCCGGGTTCGCTCGAACTGTTCGGCGGCAGCGCCGAGTTGGTCCGGGACGAGGCGGCCGGCGGCTGGCGCTGGACGGCCGTCGGCGCCGACGGCAGCACCGGGGAGGCGGCCGGCGGTCACCCGACCCGGGAGGAGGCCGCGGCGCACGCCGGGGCCTTCCTCGCGGGGCACGCCTAGGGCGCGTATTCGGTCGTGATCAAGTGGTGCTTCTGGTGAGGTCTTTGATCCAGATCATTGCGCCGCGAAGGTGGAGGCCGGCGAGGTAGCT
>NZ_JBEOSV010000072.1:0-44321 GCF_040303245.1 Kitasatospora sp. NPDC096077
GCTACCTCGCCGGCCTCCACCTTCGCGGCGCAATGATCTGGATCAAAGACCTCACCAGAAGCACCACTTGATCACGACCGAATACGCGCCCTAGTCGCCCTCTCCGCCGCCACACCCGACCAGCTGGTGACCCGCAGCCGCGAACTCGCCGCCGCGGCCGCCGAGATCGGGCTCGCCGGAGCCGCCCGGCAGGCGGCCGAGGACTTCCGGGCCGCCGACGAGGCCCGGCTGTGCCTGGTCGTCACCTCCGCCGACGACCTCGCCCGCCAACTGGCCCAGGCCGCCGAGCGAATCGCCGCCGCCCCGGCCACGCCCTTCGCCGAGCACTCGGGGCTCCACTACGGCGTCGGCCGACCGTCCGTCGGCCGTCTCGCCTTCCTGTTCCCCGGCCAGGGCACCCAGTACGTCGGGATGGGTACGGCACTCGCCCTGCGCTTCCCCCAGGCCCGGGCCCTCTGGCAGCGGCACGGCGCCGGAGGACTCACCGACACCGTCTTCCCGGAGCCGGGCCTGACCGCAGCCGAACGCAACGCCCAGCAGGAACGCCTCAACCACACGAGGACGGCCCAGCCCGCCATCGCCGGGTACAGCGCGGCCCTGCTCGCCGTCCTCGACACGCTCGGGGTACGACCGGACTGCGTGGCCGGGCACAGCTTCGGCGAGCTGATCGCCCTGTTCGCCGCGCGGGCCCTGAACGAGGACACCCTGATGCGGGTCGCGCGGGGCCGCGGCGCGCTCGTCGACGAGGCCACGAAGGTGCCCGGGGCCATGCTGGCGCTGTCCGCCGGACAGCCCCGGGCGCAGGAACTGCTGGACCGCTGCGCCGGCGGCCAGGCGTGGATCGCGGTGGACAACGCACCGCAGCAGGTCGTGGTCGCCGGCCCCGCGGACGCCGTTTCCCGGCTGGCGGCGCAGGCCGAGCGGGAGGGCGTCGCCGGGGCCCTGCTGCCGTCGGACGTCGCCTTCCACACCCCTCTGCTGGACTCGGCGGCCGACCTCCTCCTGGAGTTCCTGGCGCAGCACACCGTGCGGGCCCCGCTGGTGGACGTGTACGGCAACACCGACGCCGACCGCTACCCGGTCGAACCCGACCTGGTCCGCCGGCGGCTCTCGGCCCAGGTCGCCGCACCGGTGAGGTTCCGGGAGATGATCGAGGCGATGTACGCGGACGGCGTGCGGACCTTCGTCGAGACCGGCCCGGGCCGGACCCTGAGCGGCATCGTCCGGAAGATCCTGGGCGACCGCCCGTACCGCGCCATCGCGCTGGACCGCTCCGGACCGGAGGCGATCGGACAGCTGTACCGCGGGCTCGCCGAACTGGCCGCCGCCGGCCTGCCGGTCGACCTCGCCGTCCTGGACGACGACCAGCCGCTCGCACCGGCCGACGCCGCCCCCAGGCCCGGCAGCACCGTCCTGATCGACGCCGCCCCGTACGGACGGCGCTATCCGGTGAACTCCCGCTTCCCGGTACCGCCACCCGCCGCGGCCCCGCCGCCGGTCCGCGCCCAGGCACCGGCCCCCAGGCTGCCCGGCCCGGCCTCAGCGCCTGCTCCGGCCGGGGGGCCGTCACCCCTGAACGGGGATCTGGGCCGAGCCCTGGCCGAGGCACAGCGCGAGACCGCCCGCGCCCACGCGGCCTACCTCGACACGGCGCAGCGGACCCTGGAAGCCCTCACCGCCCTGGCCACCGGTTCATCCGGCGCGAACACCACGGGACCGGGTGTCGGATCCTCCCCGGGCTCCGCCGCGGACGAACGGCCCTCGACCCCCTCCCCCGCCGGGCTCCTCCCGGCACCGCGCCGCGAGCCCCCGGTCGAGGCCGCCGACGCGCCGGTGGCGGTGCCCGAGTCCCGTCACGCGCTGGAGGCCCTGGTCCTGGCGACCGTCGCGGACAAGACCGGCTACCCGGTCGAACTGCTCGCCCCGCACATGGAACTCGAAGCCGACCTGGGCCTGGACTCGATCACTCGCGCGCGCATCCTGGCCGCGCTGCGCCCGTCCTTCCCGCAGCTGGAGGCGCTCGGCGCACAGCACTTCGGTTCGCTGGCCGTCCTGCGCACGATCGGTGAGGTCGTCGAGCACGTCTGGTCGCTGATCGAGGGCGCGGCACCGGCCGGCCCACTGCGGCAGGCCCCCGTCGAGGTCCGGCGGCACACCCTCGAAGCGGTGCCCGTCACGCCCGCCGGGATGCCGCTGCCGGGTCTGGGGGCAGGGCCCGTGCTGATCACTCCGGACGGTGCGGCGGTGGCCGAGGAGGTGGCCGGTCGGCTGCGGCGGGCCGGTGTCGCGGCCGTGGTCGGCACCGAGCTGCCCGAGGACGCCACCGGGGTGGTGTTCCTCGGTGGTCTGGCCGAGGTCACCGGCCCCGGCGAAGCGCTCGCCGTCCAGCGCGAGGCGTTCCGCCTCGCCCGCTCCGCCACCGGACAACTCGGGGACTGCGGCGGGGTGTTCGTCACCGTCCAGGACACCGGCGGACACGACCGGCCGGACCGGTCGCGGGCCTGGCTCGGCGGGCTGGCCGCACTGCCCCGCACCCTCCGGTGCGAACGGCCGAACGCGTCCGTCAAGGCGGTGGGCTGCCACCGGGGCGGCCGGACCGACGCCGAGGTGGCCTCCGCGCTCGTCGGGGAACTGCTGAACGGCGGCCCGGACGTCGACCTCCTCCTCGGCCCCGACGGCAGCCGGTCCGCCCTGCGCCTCGTCGAGACGCCCCTGGCCCCGACCGCCGACCTGTCCCGGCTCCTGGGGGAGGCGCCCCTGATCGTCGCGACCGGCGCGGCCCACGGGATCGGCCGGGCCTGCGTGCTCGAACTCGCCCGGCACCACCGCGCCCGGTTCCTCCTCCTCGGCCGGACGGCGCCCGAGGACCCGCGGATCGCGCAGTGCCTGGCCGCGATCCGGCAGACCGGCTGCGAGGCCGACTACGCCGCCACCGACGTCCGCGACGAGCAGGCGGTGGCCCGGGCCCTCGCTGGGGCCCGTGCTCGCTGGGGTCCGGTCACCGGGCTGCTGCACCTGGCCGGGATCCTCGCCGACGCCCCGATCGGGCGGAAGACCGACGAGCAGTTCGCCGACGTCCTCGACACCAAGGCCATCGGCCTCCACCACCTGCTCACGGCGACCCGCACCGACCCGCTGCGGCTGCTGTGCGCCTTCTCCTCCGTGGTGAGCGCCACCGGAAACCACGGCCAGTGCGACTACGCCATGGCGAACGAGACCCTCAACCACGTGCTCGCCGCCGAACAGGCCCACCGGCCGGACGCCGTCGTCCGCTCCCTGCTGTGGGGGCCCTGGCAGGGCGGCATGGTCACGGCCGGGCTGCGGGACCTCCTCGACCTCGGCGGCATCGAGTCGCTCCCGCTCGACACCGGCGCCCGCGCGTTCGTCGACGAGCTGCGGCGCGCTGCGCCGGACCCGCGCATCGTGCTCGCCGCAGGACAGGCCGCCCTTCGGCTCCAGGAGGTGGCCCGCGGTGTCCCGGCCTGACGACGCCCCGGCGGGTGCCCAGGTCATGCCGAGGCCACCGCAGTCCCACTGGCCGGCGGAAGCCCCTGCGCTCGCGGCCGCCGTACCCGGGCTGCTCGACGACATCGTCGACCTGCACCGCCGGACCAGTGCCCTGCACGAGCGGTTCCTCGGCCTCCAGAACCGCGCGCTCGCCCACGTGGTCGGCGTCGAAGACCGGACGGGCCCGGAGACGGTGACCGAAACCGTACTCGACCCGGCCACCGCCAGCTGGCTGCGCGATCACCGCCCGTCCTGGACCGTCCCCACCGTCCCCCTCACAGCCATGGCCGACCTCCTGGCCCGGGCTGCGGAGCAACGGGAGGGCCGTGCGGTCCGCACGGTCGCCGACCTCCAGGTCCAGCGCTGGCTCCCGGTGCCTGGCCCGGTCCGCCTGCGGCTGCGCTGTGCGGGCGACGGCGAACGGGTCACCTCGGAGCTGGCGGTGTGGTGGGACGCCGCCGACCCGGCGCTGTCCCGATTCGCCCCGGTCGCCGACGCCACGCTCGGATTCACGCCGCCGTCCCGGCCGGCCAGGTTCGCCCCGCTCGTCGACGCCGCCGCCCGACCGTGCCCGTACGAGACCGCCGACCTCTTCCACGGCCCCGCCTTCCAGTACCTCACCTCCTGGCGACTCGGCGCACAGGGCTCCAGTGGAATCCTGCGCGCCGAACGTGGCACGGTCCCGCCCGGGGCCCTGCACCACGGACTGCTCGACGGGGCACTGCACGTCATCCCCGGTGCCTGTCCGGACCAGTGGGACCGCACGATCGAGCCGGGCACCATCGGCCTCCCCCACCGGCTCGACCGCCTGGCCCTGGTCGACCCGCTGCCGACCACCGGCGACGTCGAGGTCGAAGCCCGCTACCGGGGCCGCACCGGCACCGACGGCCACCTGACCACGGTCGACCTCCAACTGTGCGACGGACAACGGGTACTGGCCGCACTCACCGTCACGCTCGCCCTCCTGCGCCCAGTCGGCACGGCCGGCCTCACAGCCGTACCCGGCCCCCGCCGCCGGGCCTACCTACGCGATCGCGTCGCCGTGCCGGAACTCCTGTGCTCGGCGACCGACGACGGGACCACCGTCCTCACCCGTACCGCGGTGGAACAAGCGGACGTCCCGCCCGGCACCGTCGCCGCCCTCTACCGGCTCCCGATCGGCGTCGGCACGGCCCGGCGGCTGGCCACCATCGCCGTCAAGGAACACGTCGCCCGCCTGGCAGCGGCCCACCCCGGCACCGTCGAGACGGACACCGACCTGCGCACCGCCCACCTCACAGACCACCCGCAGCGCCGCTACCGCGTCGAAACGACCTGCGACGGGACGACCGCCGTCGTCCGGACCGGCAACCCGCGCCAGGAGGAAGGCCCATGACAGCCCCGACCGTCCTGCTGACCGGAGCGTCCGGTGTCGTCGGCTCCGCGCTGCTCCGCGAACTCGCCGACACCGAGGTCATCTCCCTCACCCACCACAAGCCGATCACCGGGCAGCAGCTGCGCGGCGACGTCACCCGCCCCTGGCTCGGCCTCCACCCCGCCGACTACCGCAGCCTCGCCGCCCGGGTCGACGTCGTCGTGCACTGCGCGGCGTCGGTCAACTTCACCGCCTCCCGAACACACCTGCACAACGTCAACGTCCGCGGCACCGGTCACGTCCTGCGCTTCGCCGAGGACGCCACCGCCGGGCTCGTACACGGCTCGACCGCGTTCATCGCCCGGGCCGGCCGCGGCTCCCTGCTCGACGCCTACGCCGAGTCCAAAGCCACCGGCGAAACCCTCGTACGGACATCCGGCCTCCCGTACGCGATCGCCCGCCTGTCCACCGTCATCGGCGACTCCGCCTCCGGTCGGACCGCCCGACTGCAAGCCTTCCACCACGTCGTCGGCTCCGCCCTCACCGGCCAACTCCCCTTCCTGCCCTGCGCCCCGGGCACCCGGATCGACTTCGTCCCGCAGGACACCGCCGCGGCCGCGCTCGCCGCCCTGGTCCGCTCCGAACGCCTCCAGGGCGAGCACTGGATCACCGCCGGCGACGCCGCACTCCCCATGGCCCGCCTGCTGGATCTCTGCGGCGAGGCCGCCATCGCCCGCGACAGCGGCACCCGCATCGGCGACCTCGGCGTGCGACTGTTCGGCACTCGACTGCTCGAACCGGACGTGTTCGAACGCATCATGACCTCGGTGCTCGACCGCGCACAGCCCGGCGCCGCGCCCAGCGTGGGCCGCCTGGCCGCCGACGTCATGACCGCCTTCACCGACACCGAACCCTTCCCGACCTCCATCGGCACCCTCCCCCAGGGCCCCGCCCCGATCACTCCGGACAGCCTGGAGAACGCCCTGCGCCACACCCTCTGCTATCTCCTCACCCTCCCTCAGGAGACCTGGGACCTGACCTGACCCGGCCGGTGCGCGGCTGCGACGTCCGATCGGTATGAACCGTCGATTCCCCATCATGGTGTGCGGGGCCCTCGACGGACTGTCGGCCAGCTGGTGTGGGTGGTGGGGCGATCCGCGTTCCCGGCACGGTCAGGTGGTGATGCTGCCCGAACAGGTGGCCCACGGCGTGCCGGGCTGGGCGCTGCCGGTGCCGAAGGTGTCGTTGAGTACCTTCGCGAACTCGGGGGTGATGTCGAACTTCGCCTGCGGGACCCGCACTGTCAGTTCGAACGGATCGAGGGGCGAGACCGTGGGCACGAGGAGCGGGACCTCCGCGTAGGTGACGACCGGCGTCGGACGGGCGACCGGATCGGCGTCCGTGCGCACGTAGAGCGCGGGCTCGCCGGTGGGAAGAGTGCCCTCGCCGTCCACGGCCTCCACGAAGTGACCGGCCCGGTCGACGAGCAGGAAGCCGCCGTGGAACGTGCCCCTGGCGTTGATGCTGTTCGCGAGCGCGACGGGGTTGTTCAGCGAACCGAGGTCGAAGGTCACCGTCCCCTCGCCATCGGTGAGGGCGTAGGAGGACGGGCCTGTCCCGGGGATGGTCGGCCGGAGCGAAACCCCGTCCTTCGCCCAGGTGACCGCGCAGTCGGCCTCGAAGTGGTTCACGCGTACGGTCACCGGGGTGTCGGCGGCGGCGACCTGACACGCGATGCCGCCCACGGCCAGGGCGGCAGCGGCGGCGATCCCGGCTGCCTTGTGCGACGCACGCATGGCTCTCACCCTTTTTCCTGGAGAAGCCCCCTCACCCACTGTCGTGAACGCGAACACTTTCCGCAATCGGGGCGACTTCGCCCCGCCGGCCGGCCCAGCAGCCGTACCCGATGTGATGGCGTCGTTGCCGAGCCGTCGCCGATTCCGCTCTCCATCCCCGATCGTTCCTATACGGACGACGACCGATGTCCCGTATCGAGGAGAGGACGATCACCATGTCGCAGACCGCCCCGGCCCCGTCGATCGACGGCCCGACCAGCGCCCTGCCCTACCGCATCCCGCCCCTGTACAGCCCCGGCAGCCTCGGGCGCCACCCCGCCGGCGACCGGATCGCGCGGCGCCTGCGCGAGGGCCTCGATGCCGAGGGTGTCCTCGACGATCCCGGATACCTGATGACGTACGAGGGCCAGGACCTGGCCGAGATGGTCGCCTGCTTCTCCCCGACCGCCGGCATCGATGACCTGGTCGAGGTCGGCTCCGTGTTCGCCATCGGCATGATGGCGGACAACCCGCAGACCGGCGACGCGCATCGGCCGATCCTGCATCACCACCTCACCGGCGGCTCCCCGACGATCGATCCGCGGGCGGTGGCGGAGCGTGTGGTTGACCCCGAGATCTCCGATGCGGTCCCGGACGTCCTCTCTCAGGCCTTCCTGCGCGCGCTGCGCCGGCTTCCCGGGGTCGAGGGCAACGACAAGCGCGGTCTGATGATCGAGTCGTTCCTCACCTGGTTCCGGGCGGAGGTCCGGGTGGAGCGACTCGAAACCGGAGGCCGTGAGCCCGGCTTGGAGGAGGCCGTCGGGAACCGGCTGGAGACCATGGGGGAGCTCCTCATCGCCGCAGTCGTCCTACCTTTGTTCCCCTCCGTCACCACCGGGCACGTGCGGCACCCCGAGGTCCTGCGGATCGAGTCGCTGATCACCCTGGTCCTGTCCGCACACAACGAGCTCTACTCCGGCTACAGCGACCTGGCCTCGGGGTCGAAGTCCAACTGGGTGCGGATCTTCGCCCGCGAGGCCGGTGGCACCCTTCAGCAGGGCGCGGAGCGGGTCGCCGAACTCGCGGACCGGGCCTACGCCGAGGCGCGCCGGTCGACGGACGCTCTCGCCGCCCGCGGGCACGACGAGTCGGTCGTCGCCTTCCTCGAAGCACAGCTGTCCATCCTCGCCAATGCACTCGAATGGTGGTACCCGCGGCAGATGGCGGTGCGCTACCGCGTACCGGGCCTGGACCTCTCTCACGCCTGCCCCACCCTCACCAGCCGGCCACAGGCCGTCGGCGCCCCCGGCATCGGCTGCCTGGACCACCTGTGGAGCCAGGATCGGCAACCGGCATGAGCCCGAACGTCGGGGCAGCCGGCAGCACAGCGCCCGGGGACCCGGCGACTCCGTACCAGGCCACCCGAGACCCCGGCGATCAACCACAGCCGGGGAACTGATCTCGGAGGGCACGGAAACGGTGCGACCGGACACCCGAAGGAGGTGCAGGTCGGCGACGAATTGGGTCGGTTGGCCGAGTGCATGATCCGCTCGGACGAACTGCCGGTGTGTGGCGAGGCAGTCGTGATCCTCAGGTGTCAGCGTGGTGGCCAGGATCAAAGGATTCGGACAAAGGAGCAGGGACCCATGTCGAGCTTCGACGATCTCCTGGCGCAGGTACCGATTGCCCAGATTGCAAGCAAGTTGGGAGTTGATGAAAAAACCGCGACCAACGCGGTCGTTGCGGCTCTCCCCACCCTCCTCGGGGGTCTGCAGGCGAATGCGAACAAGCCTGAGTACATGCCAGCACTGGCGGACGAGGCTACCAAGCGGTGGGAGCAACTCGACGGCGCATGATCCCAGTGGCCAGGTCCCGAAGGAGGCTGCCACCCGGTGCCCTCCTCCGGGGCCCACGGGCCGACCGCCAGCAGTTGCGAACTTGTTTGGGTTCCGTGTTTGTGGCACGTCTGCGGGGCCTGGGCAGGAGACCGGTGTCATCCAGCCTCTGGAATCCGCGGACGTCCGGTCCTCCGTTTCCGTGGTAACGAGCGCTACGGGCCGGCTGATCCTCGCCCTAGCAGTCCTCCACACCGACCGGTCCGGTGCGATCCACCGCCTTGTGCCTGACGACCTCGGCAACCGCCCACTCGTCACCTACGACCGCCTCCGCCCTCTGGACGAGCTCACCCTGCAGGCCGCCCTCGCCTGGCTGTAGCACCAACGCCGACGCCGGCCCGAGACCGCCAACCTGCACCTGCTGATCAACCAGCAGAGCACGCTGGAGACCGGTCCCAGCAGCGTCGGCTCAGTCTCCGTTGACTTCGCGGCCAGACCGCCACCCTGGAACGACTCCGCGGCGACCGCCGGCTCGAAGAAGCCCTCGTCCACAGCCTGGACCCTCGCCACCTCACCGAGGCCGACCTATAGAACTGCCGGACTCGCCGACACAGCAGAGCCTCGGTCGGCGCGCCCCCGACGCTCCGGGCAGCCCGCCCCAGTGCCTTCAGCACCGTCAGGACGCCAGCCCCGGACCGGGCGGTCGGTGATCTCACGTCAGTCCCCCTACTCGGCTGAACTCGCGGGACGGTGGAGCGCCGGCGGAACGGCCGGCCCGGCCTCGACCCGACAGTGTTGCCGTGCTGGTGCTCGACGGCAACGGGCCGATCAGGCCTGGCTGAGGGGCAGGCGACCGGCTCGTGCCGGCGTCGCCGCGTCCGTCGATCCCTCCCGGTGTGGCCGTTGGCTCGCGCCGAACGAGAAGTCGCACTGCTTCGCCTCGTCATCCCAGACCAACAGGGGCGGACAGGCCACGATGCGCGGCCGGCCTTCGGCGTTGCACTGGATGTAGGAATGGCGATCCGCCGGGTTGGGGTAGGTGCAGAAGGGCCACTCCCGGCAACCGTTCGTGGCGACGATGTCCTCGTCGTTGCACGGGGCGATGGCATCGGCGTAGGCCGAGACGACGGACGGTCCGGCGAGGACTTGGAGCACTCCCGCGACGGCGGCGAGAAAGACCGGGAGCAGATAGCGGCGACGCACGGGAGACATGGGCGATTCCTTTGAATGGCTATGCGGTTCGCTTCCGAACCGGATTCCTGCTGCATTCCCCGCCCTGATCGCCGTCGCGTCCCCGACCGCCGGGCAACCACCCCTTGGGGGGCATCGAGTGGGCCCTCCTGCGGCCGGATGGCGGCAGGAGGATTCCGGCGACCCCTGCCGCCGATCCAGTCGGCCCCTGGCCGACAAACCTCGGTTCCGAAACGGGCACGCCGAGCGCTCGTCTCTGGCGCGCGGCCGTCACGGCTGGGGTGTGCCGACGGTCCGGCAGTGGCCAGGGCGAGCGCACCGACCCGGCCACCCCACGGTGCCGCACCGTGTCCGCATCGGCGCACGCCTGCGGCGCGGTCACAGCCGCCGTCGCGTGGCCCAGGATCGGCCACGCACCCCGAGGCGGAGGATGCGCTCACACTATCCGTCCGCCCGACTTCCCGCGGCTCGGCGCGAGTTCGGACGTAGAGCCGTCGGCGTGCACGGCGTTGTCCGCCTACCGAGCCGCGCCGCCGCGGACGAACTCCCGTGCGTGCTCGAAAGCAGCGCCACGCGGGACGTCTCGCTACGCCGAATGGCCCATCTCCCGTTGCGAGTTGCTGTCGCTCAACCTTGACTAACGATCATCGCATCTCGTCCATACGGGAGTTCGACGAACCATTGCGCGCACCATGCGCTCAGAGTTCCCTCCCCATTTCTCGACGAGTGCCTCAACCATGCCTTCGAGAAGGGAAGTCGGCCGATGTCGGAATCCATACCCCCGCCGGTTGTCCGTCCGGACGAGCCCTCGGCCCTGGGCATCCAGGCCGCCCGGAACCTCGCCCACACAGCCAAGACCGTCCCCCAGATGCAGGGGATCTCCTCCCGCTGGCTGCTGCGCATCCTGCCCTGGATCGACGTCCCCGGCGGCACCTACCGGGTCAACCGGCGCCTCGCCTACACGATCGGCGACGGCAAGGTGAAGTTCGACACCGCCGGCCTCACCACCCGGGTCATCCCCCAAACCCTCAGGGAGATACCCCTGTTCGAGGGCATCGCCGACGACGCGGTCCTCGCGGCCCTGGCCTCCGCCTTCGAGCAGCACGAGGCCGAACCCGGCACCGTGATTGCCCAGGCCGATGCCAAGGCGGACCAACTGGTGCTCGTCGCGAGCGGAAAGGTCGACCGGACCGGCGCCGGCGCGTACACCGACTCCGTCTCGCACGGTCTCCTCGCCGACGGTTCCTACTTCGGCGACCAGCACCTCACCCGAAAAGGCGCGTGGGAGTTCACCTACCGGGCCACGACCGCCTGCACGATCCTCGTCCTCCCGCGCCGCCGGTTCAAACAACTCCGCTCCTCGATGGCGGAGTTGGACATTCACGTCGACGACTTCCGCACCCGTCCCCGGCCGCCGGTGACCCGACGCGGCGAGGCGGACATCGCCATCGCCTCGGGCCACGACGGGGAAGCGCTGCTCCCCGCCGCGTTCGTCGACTACGAGGCCGCCCCGCGCGAGTACCCGCTCAGCGTCGCCCAGACCGTCCTGCGGATCAACACCCGCGTCAGCGACCTCTACAACGGCCCGCAGGACCAGACCGAGCAACAGCTCAGGCTGACCATCGAGGCCCTGCGCGAGCGCCAGGAGCACGACCTCGTCAACCACCCGGACTACGGGCTGCTCCACAACGCCGACGCCCGCCAACGGATTTCGACCCGCAGCGGCCCGCCGACGCCGGACGACCTCGACGAGCTGATCTCGATGCGGCGCCAGACGAAGTACCTGCTCGCCCACCGCCGCACCATCGCCGCCTTCGCCCGGGAGTGCACCCGCGCCGGAATCTACCCGCCGGGCACCGAGTTCAACGGTCACCACGTCGTCGCATGGCGGGGAATCCCCTTCCTGCCGTGCAACAAGATCCCCATCTCCGGCAACCTCACCAGCTCGATCCTCGCGCTGCGCACCGGCGAGGACAACGGCGGCGTCGTCGGCCTCCACCAGCGGGGCCTCACCGACGAGTACGAGCCGGGCCTGTCCGTCCGCTTCATGGGCATCGACGACCGCGCCACGCTCTCCTACCTCGTCAGCAACTACTACTCCGTGGCCTCGCTCCTGCCCAGCGCCCTCGGCATCCTGGAGAACGTCGAGGTCGGCCACTACAACGGCCCCGCGGACTCGCCGTGAGCCCGCTCAACGGCCCCACCGGGATCGGCACCTCGGCCGCCCGACGCTTCGCACCGCACGTCCGCGTCGCCGACGCGGCCTGCGACATCGCGTCCCTGCGGCTCGACTGCCCCCCGCCCCGGCGCGAGGATCCACTGCTCGCCGCGCGCATCAACGAACGGCTCCTGAACTGGGCCGACCAGGTCGGCCTCTACCACGGACAGCTCGAACGGGTCCGCGCCGCGGACTTCGGCAACCTCGCCGTCCTGTGCTACCCCGAGAGCGACGACCTCGACCTCCTCACCGTGCCGGCGCGCTGCGCCCTCGCCATCTGGGCCCTGGACGACCACTACTGCGACGACCCGTCGCTCGGAGCCGTGCCCGCCCTCACCGGCACCCGCCTGGCCACCGCTTCGGCCACCCTCGACAGGGTCCGCCTACCGGCCCGCTACGAGGAGCGCTTCGAACACGCCACCCGCACCGACCCCGTCCTGATCGGGCTCAGATCCGCCGTCGGGCACCTGGCGGCGATCACCTCCCCCATCCAGCTCGACCGGACCCGCCACAGCCTCCTGACGCTGTTCTCCGCCCTGGCCCAGGAAGCCTCCTGGCGCGCCGCCCGCCACCAGCCCCGCGTCTGGGAGTACCTGGTCAACCGGCAGGCCAACAGCTTCCTGCCCTGCCTGACCGTCATCGACGCCCTCGGCACCTACCGCCTCCCCCCGGCCGACTGGGCCGATCCGAGGGTCAGGCAGGCCGTCGGCACCGCCGCCCTGGCCAGCTGCGTGGCCAACGACATCTACTCGCTCGACGTCGAGAACCACGCCGCCGGGCAGGACTTCAACCTCCCGCGCGCCGTCGCCGAGGAACACTCCTGCACCGCCCAGGAGGCCCTGCGCATCAGTGCGGACCTCCACAACGAACTCATGGACCGCTTCCACGCCCGGTCCGAGGAACTCGCAGCCGGCGCAGGACCGGAGCTGCGCCGGTTCCTGGACGGCGTGCTCGCCTGGTGCGCCGGCAGCCTCGCCTGGCACCGCTCCAGCCCGCGCT
Source organism: Kitasatospora sp. NPDC096077 (assembly GCF_040303245.1). Lineage (NCBI taxonomy): Bacteria > Bacillati > Actinomycetota > Actinomycetes > Kitasatosporales > Streptomycetaceae > Kitasatospora > Kitasatospora sp. NPDC096077. Next base: position 12,880 of record NZ_JBEOSV010000072.1, read on the forward strand.
ACCGCTCCGGGAGGGTTCCCGGAGCGGCCATCCACCCCGAGGACAGGACATGACCACCACGCCCACCCGCACCACCGAGGTGCTGCACACCGACTACCAGCGCGCCGTCGCCCGGTACTGGGACACCCACCGGAACGACGGCGTCAACCTCGAACTCGGCCACATCGACGGCCTGTACCACCACCACTACGGCATCGGTCCCTACGACCCCGCCGTCCTGGACACCGCTCCCCAGGAGCGGGAACAGGCGATCGTCCGCGAACTCCACCGCCTGGAGAGCGCACAGGCCGACCTCCTGCTCGACCACCTCGGACCGCTCCCCCGCGACGCGCACGTCCTCGACGCGGGATCCGGCCGCGGCGGCACCTCCGTCATGGCCCACCGGCGCTTCGGCTGCCACGTCGACGGCGTGTCCATCTCGCGCTACCAGGTCGACTTCGCCAACGCGCAGGCCGAACAGCACCGCGTCGCCGACCGGGTCCGCTTCCACTTCCGCAACATGCTCGACACCGGCCTGCCCGACGCCTCCCGGCAGGCCGTGTGGACCAACGAGACCACCATGTACGTCGAACTCGACCAGCTGTACGCCGAGTTCGCCCGCATCCTGGCCCCGGGCGGCCGGTACGTGTGCATCACCGGCTGCTCCAACGACGTGACCGGCGGCCGATCCCAGGCCGTCAGCCGGATCGACAGCCACTACACCTGCAACATCCACCCGCGCAGCGCCTACTTCAAAGCCCTCGCGGCGAACGGACTCGTCCCCATCGCGGTCATGGACCTCACCGCCCAGGCCATCCCCTACTGGGAGCTGCGGGCCGAATCCGACCTCGCCACCGGAATCGAGGAGTCCTTCCTCACCGCCTACCGCGAAGGCAGCTTCCACTACCTCCTGATCGTCGCCGACCGCATCTGACGGCCGGCGCTCCCGGATGGGCCGCCCACACGAACCGGGCGGCCCATTTGCGTGCATGACGTTCCGGCGGCTGCGCGGGCGCAGGCGTCGACGGCACGGTGACAAGGGCCCAGAGCCACGACAGCGCCCAGCCGACGCCAGGACGTCACAACGGAACCGGGGCGGCGACGAGTGTTCCTCGGCAGGCCGCGTCCGCAGGTTTCGTGCATGACGAATGAGTGGGCATTCTCTGATATTTGTCGGATTCAACCTAGGGAGCGTCTCCGGTTGGGCGGTGGCCAAGGACTGGCGGGGAACGTCACTCGAACCGTGCGATGTGCCGACGGCATGCGTCGGCGTCTGATCCTTCATGAACCGAGAGCGGACCCTGGGGGACGGCCTCGGTGGGCGTCCGCAACTGCCCGTCAGCACCTCTCATCCCCTTGGGTGAAGCGATTCGTCCGCAGGGGTGGCCATCCGGTCCCCAGGGTGTACGAACCGTAGCCGCAGGACATGTCAGGAGCGCCCAGTGGCGCGCGCCCTGGTGCACCGATAGAGAGGACTTCCCGTGCATAAGCTCGCCCACCATCTCCTGGTCGTTGCGGCAAGTACGGCCATGCTCACGGTCTGCGCCGGTACCGCCCAGGGCGCCGTCCGGGCAGATCCGCCCCTCGGTCTCTGCGGCCACAACATCAACGCCCTCGGCCTTCAGTTGCCCACTGGTGACGGATCCGTCGCCTACACGAGCCTCGAGGAGGGTTGCGCCTTGGGGAAGGCCGGGTGACTTCACCATCGTTGGGAGTTAGGCCCGAAGCGGGCCTCGTTCTGGCGCTCGTCGGGGACGGCTTGGGTCGTTCGGCCTGGCTGTCGTTGCGGGCGACGGTGCCGGGTCGGCCGCGTTGACGATGCCGTGGCCTCTTGCGTCAGCACGGTTCCCGGCCAGCCTCAACCGGTGACCGGCCCTGGCACGCGGCGAGGCACCGTAGCGGGGCGGCAGCGGCCCGACGTACTCTCCGGGCCCGAGCAGCATGCCCGGCTTCAGGAGGCTCGTCCGGGCGAGCCCGAACGTGTCGACCACCGCGCGTTCGGTGCCGGCCTTCCGCCGGCCGTAGACGGGGTTGATGCCCGACGTCCCCGCACCGTCCCGGCCATCACGGCACCCCCGGCCGAAACCGTCGGCACCTGGGAGGAGTTCATCGCCGGCACGGCGACGCGCTGATCCACCAAGATCCGGAGGAACGGACCGAGTGCTGCTCCGTGGAAGGTCAGCACCCGGCAGGATGGAGACCGTGCCGACGAACCCCCCGGAATCGATGCAGCACCACCTGCGCCGACGCCTGAACCGCCATGCCCACCGGCGATGGCCGCAGGTGAACGGCATCACGGTCCGCTTCCGCGCCGGATTCGCTTACGTGGCAGCCGAGTTGTCCGGTCGGCACACGCTCCCCCTGTGTCGTCTGCGCTTCACCGGCGTGCTGCACACCTGGGGCTTCGCGCTGTACCTGGCCGGCAGCGACAGCTACAAGGACGACGTCCTGCCCAGCGGGCTGCCCACCGGTTCTCCGGAGGAGGCCCTGGAATACGCGGGCGACCGCTACCTCCGGCCGCACACGCTGGGCGGCTCCGGACCGGTCCGCGTGCCAACGGGACTCGTGGTCCTCGTCGGCCCACCGGCTTCGGGCAAAACCAGCTTCGTGCGAGCCCTGACAGCTCGCGGACAGATCGACGAGGAAGCCGTGGCATCCAGCGACGAGATCCGCGCCGAGCTCTTCGGTACCGCACCTGCCGAAGCGCACTCCCACGCGGCGCACTCCCGGATCTTCGAAGAGCGCGACCGGAGGATCGTCGTCCGGCTCTCCACCGGACGAAGCGCGGTCGCCGAGTCCACGAACGTCACCCCCCAGGCGCGCACCCGCCTCATCGCCATCGCCAGGCGCTTCGACGCCCCGGTGACCGTGCTGCGGTTCAACCCGGGCCTCAGCGTCCTCCTCCAGCAGCACGAGGAGCGAGGCCGTACCGACATCACCGCCGACGACGTCCGCGCCTACGCCGCACTCATGGCCCGGCACTGCGGGGCTGACCAACTGCGCTCCGAGGGTGCACACGCCGTCCACGACGTGCCCGGACGGGGTCAGGGGACCACACCCGCCGAGGCCGCAGGGCGGTTCTCGTTCACCTGACAGCCCCTGATTCCCCGGAGGAAACCGTGCAGCAGTATGTCCTCAAGAGCGGGGCCGTCCTGGCCGCCGCCGATCTCGCCGGCCTCACCGTCACCGCAGGTGCCGTGTTCGGCGCACAGCCGGCCGACGCCGCCCCGCGTGCGGAACGACCCTGGCGAGCTGGACCGGGGCCAAGAACTTCGCCGCGTACTCGGGCACCTTGGAAACCGGCCACCCGGCCAGGATCGTCCATGTGATCAGCCTGGCGGAGGGGACGACTCGCATTGCGGGCAGTCGTCGGGGCAGGTAGAAGATTCGTAGACATCCTGTTCCGGCAGTGTGGCCGGCCCGGTGTCGAAGGCCTGGTGTCGAAGCCAGCAGCGACCTTCCCACCGGAACAGTCCGTCTACGGAATCGAGTACCTGCCATGGACGACAGCAGGCATCCCACCGTGACCGACCCCGAGTTCTACCAGGTCATCTTCGAGAACGAGAAGGTCCGGGTCGTGGAGTTCCGGGACACCCCGGGCGCGCGCACCCGACACCACCACCACCCCGACAGTGTGCTGATCACGCTGAGTGCCTTCCACCGGCGTATGACGATCGGCGACAGGGTGATCGAGGTGGACCGCGCCCCCTTCGAGGCGGGGTGGATGGTCGAGCACTCGCATGTCGGCGAGAACATCGGTGACACCCCGGCTCATGTGATCTTCGTGGAGATCAAGTAGCTGCCGCCGACCTCGGCGCATCGGACCCGTCCCTGATCGGGTACGGGAGCCCGTGATGCCGCCCGTCGTCGGCGTCGCCGTCGCCGTCGGCGAGGACAGCGGGGAACGGGGCCGGCGACGCCCGCACGGCGTACCCGCTCGTGCCGGTTGTGCCGGTCCTGTCGTTGCCCGACTGTCGTCAGGGTCTCACGCGTGCAGCTCGGGAGGGCCGGCTTGGACGATCACCCCGAGGACGGCCTCGCCGGGCCGTCGGCCAGGGTGCCGGGGTAGAGGTACTCCTTCGGGGGGATCGTCGTGCCGTGGGCCCAGGCGTCGAAGAAGCCCTTGAGGTCCAGCGAGAGGCGGTCCAGCGACCGCAGGGCCCGGGCGGTGATGGTGGTGTCCCCCTTCAACAGGTCGGGCCGCGCCGGGTCGTAGGCGATCCGGACGTCGTAGTCCGCCACGTCGTAGCCGGTGTTGCCGTCGTCGGGGAAGTACGGGTCACCGATCCGGGACAGCTGCGGGAGGGCACAGGCGGTGGCGTTGCCGTCGTCGGGGGCGAGCCCGGCGACGGTCACGTTCGGCCGGTCGCCCGGGTCGGTGCCGGTCTCGGCGGCGAATCCTCGCCCGCGCAGGCAGTCGGCGGTCGCGGCGGCCTCCGACCGCAGCTGAGCACGCTCCTCGGGGGTGAGGCGAACGGTCCCACCGCGCGCGGGTCGATCCGGGTGGTGCCAGCGCCCGGGGCCAGGGTCTGGTCGACGGCGAGCGGATCGATCACCGCCGATGCCTTGGACGGGACCGGCGAGGCGGGCGGGGCGGCGGATCCGGCCAGGGGCTGGCATCGTCCCAGGTCCGGTGGGTCGCCGCGTAGCCGAGCAGGGCCTCGTAGATGCCGGCGTCTTCGGAGAGGATCTGGACCCGTTCCTGCTGTATCTCCCGTGACGTGGTGTCCACCGCCGGCCAGGCGGTGGCCGCCACCGAGCAGACGGCGACCAGGATCGAGGCGGCCAGCAGCCGGACCAGCAGGCTCTTGCGCAGCGGCACCCTACAGCGCATGGCGGCGTCCGCCCGTGCCGTCGGTGAGCTTGTAACCGACTCCGAAGACGGTCAGCAGGCGCACCGGGCGCCGGGGTCGGGTTCGATCCTCCGACGCAGGTTCATGACGTGCACGTCGATGGTGCGCTCGGATCCGTAGTGGCCGAACCCGCTGGAACCACCCAGGAGTTGAGCCCGACTGAAGACCTGCTCGTGCGTAGTCCTCCCACGAGCTCGGAGCCGGCGCCCCGCTGGCTGGGAGCTCCCGCACCCACCGGTTCACCACTGCCGTCGGCCCAGTCGCGTCGGGCGTAGATGACCCAGCGGATCGCGGTGTGGCGGTGCATGCCGGTCAGGTCGGCGAGGATGGGGCTGGGGAGGTCGGCGGCGAGGGCGGAGTATCGGGCCGCGCGGACCGGGATTCCGTGGCGGTTGAGCTTCTACGTCATCGCGTGGGTTGAGCGCGGCGGCTCTTGGCGTCGCAGGTCGCGCAGCGCCGTCCCTCGGGCCGTAGCTGCCGGAGGTCGGTCCGCACCGTGCCGCAGTGCGCGCAGCCGGGGCGAACCACCCGGTGGGCGCCGTCGTGCAGCACCTGGGTCAGCCGCAGCAGGACCGGTGGGCAGAGCGAACTCCCGGAGGTCAGGACGTCGGCGAGGCGGCGCCCGGTCAGAACTCGTCGTGGGTGAACGGCAGGAACTCGGTGTGCAGCGCGGCGTCGAGCTGCTGGAGTGCCCCTGCCGTGTGCTCGGTGACGAGCCCGGCGCGGGCGAGGTGCCGCAGCCGGGTGCCGCCGAGGTAGCAGGCGGCCAGGTCGCGGATGTCGAGTGCGAGGTCCGCCGGGTCGGTGGTCGGTTCGCACCGGTTGCCGTCCGGTGGGCCGGCCGGGTCGGTGGTCAGCCGGAACCGGCCGTGGTTGGCGGGGATCATCCCGTCGCGCACCTCCAGGACGAGGTCGACGGGTCGGGCCCAGGCCCGGGCGGTCAGGGCCGCCCGCAGGTCCACCAGGCGCAGCCACAGTGCCGGGAACTGCCGGGTGACCCGTACCTGGTCGGGGTCGGCGGCGATGAGCGGCAGCGGGTCGTCGGCCGGACGGCCCCAGGCCCGTACCCTGCCGGTGAGGTCGATGGAGGCGAGGTAGCTCCACAGGGCCGCCGTCACGGGGGCGGTGTCGGCCTCCAGTTCGTAGACCTGGACGAGCCCGGGGGTGCCGTCGTCGTCGCCGCCGCGGGTGCGGTAGATCGCGTAGCCGGCGCACGGGTCCCCTCCCGACCCCGACACCACGATGCGCGGGGGGCTGAGCTCGTCGTCGTCCTCGTCCTCCTCCGCCAGGACCAGTTCGCGCCACCAGAGGCGGTCGCGGGCCGGGCGCCCGGCCCGTCGGGAGCGGCTCGCCTCGTAGCGGGGGCCGAGCAGTGCGAGTGCCTGCCCGACGTCCAGCAGGCGCAGCGGCCCGGGATCGGGCGTGATGCGCAGGGCCAGTGGCCGGGTGGAGTCGATCTCCATGGTGGACAGGTGCGTGGCCGCGCCGAAGCCGTAGCGGCCGTAGATGGCGGCCTCGGAGGCCCACAGCGCGGCGAGCGGGCGGCCTTGGGCGGCGCAGTCGCGCCACAGCTGCGCCATCAGCGCCGAGAGGACGCCGCGGCGTCGATGGGTGGGCGCCACGCAGACGAAGGTCAGCCCGGCGCAGGGCAGTTGGCCGCCGGGGACGGAGAGTTGCAGGCGGTGGGCGGCGAGCAGGCCCACCAGTTGGTCCTGCGTGTAGGCGCCGAGCCGGTCGCAGCGTCTCAGTGTCTTTCGGTACCGCTCGCGCTCCTCCTTGTCGTAGGTCTCGTGGAAGACCACGGAGGCGAGGTCGAGGGCGCGGTTGAGGTGCGCGTCGGGGACCTCGCGGACCTGCGGCGCCGCGGGCGTGATCGCGTGTGGCGTGCTCACTCCACCGGATGATAGCGGGCCGTCCGGCTCCGCGGGCACGGCTGGTTCCAGCCATGCGGCAAGTCAACTGGACCGGTGGGCCCGCGTGTTCAACTGCCGGGACGGCGGTGCCGGGTTCCGGCCAGCCGGTGCGCCGGGGCCGTCCCAACTGGTGGACGCCGCTGGCGGGTTCCGTTTGGAGGGCGGGTTGTCGGTCGTACCACTGGTGGTCGCAGTCCCCGTGCGTGCCTGCTGTCGCGGCCCGGGGCGGCGATCCGGACACTCGTCGTCCTGTCCGGTACTGGGCTGGAAGGCCCTGGGAGTGCGCTGGTTAGGCTCGGGGGGCTCTGGACCCGCCCCATTCCACCCGTGCGGCCCGTCCGCGCGCGGTGTGCCGTGCCCGACGACGGGAGAAGCACAGATGGCAGACGATTCGAGTTCCGGACGCGGACCGCAGCCCGACGGCCTGCAGCAGGGCGCCATCGCCACGGTGGCGGGCACCGGCGTCGCGGGCTACGGCTCCGACGGCGGGCCCGCCACCGCCACCCAGCTCTACACCCCCTACGGCGTGGCCGTCGACGGCGTGGGCAACCTCTACATCGCCGACTACAACAACCAGCGGATCCGCAAGGTGACCCCCGGCGGGATCATCACCACGGTCGCCGGCAACGGCGTCGCGGGTTACGGCTCCGACGGTGGACCGGCCACCGCCACCCAGCTCTACGGTCCCAACGGTGTGGCCGTCGACGGGGCGGGCAACGTCTACATCGCCGACTACAACAACCAGCGGATCCGCAAGGTCGACACCAAGGGCATCATCACCACCGTGGCGGGCAACGGCACCGCCGGGTACGTCTCGGACGGCGGACCCGCCACCGCCACTCCGATCTACTACCCGCACAGTGTGCTGGTCGCGGCCGACGGCAGTCTCTACTTCAGTGAGTGGTACGGCCAACGGGTCCGCAAGGTGGATCCCCGAGGGATCATCACCACGGTCGCGGGCAACGGTACCGCCGGCTACCGCTCCGACGGCGGGCCCGCCACCGCCACCACTCTTTCCTACCCGTCCGGGATCGCGCTGGACGCGGCCGGGAACCTGTACATCGCCGACTACGGCAACCAGCGGATCCGCAGGGTCGACGCCAAGGGAATCATCACCACGGTTGCGGGCAACGGCATCGCGGGCTACGGCTCCGACGGCGGACCCGCCACCGCCACCCAGCTCTACAACCCCGCGGACGTGGCGCTGGACACGGCCGGGAACCTGTACATCGCCGACTACGGCAACCAGCGGATCCGCAAGGTCGACGCCAAGGGCAACATCACCACCGTGGCCGGCAACGGCATCGCGGGCTACGGCTCCGACGGCGGACCCGCCACCGCCACCCAGCTCTACAACCCGTCCGGGGTCGCACTGGACGCGACGGGCAACCTCTACATCGGCGACACCTACAACAACCGGGTCCGCGGGGTGAGCGCGGTGGCCGACATGACCCCGCCCGCGCAGCCCGCCGCCGACCTGTACGGCGAGGCCGTCCACCCGCACGCGGTGCAGCGCGGGCAGCAGTTCGACCTCGGCGCCCGGATCAAGAACCGCGGGCCCAACCCGGTGGACGGGCAGTACGTCACCGTCGTGCTGACCCTGCACGAGGGACTGGAGGGCGGGCCCGGCAGCACCGGCCGGCGACTGAGCCGCACCTTCGCCGGCCAGCAACTACTGCCCGACCAGGGGTCGTTGGACGGTGTCTTCCGGGTCACCACGGCCGGTGACACACCGGCCGGGCTCTACGAATCCACCCTGGAGATCCAGTACAGCGGCGAGATCGACCAGAAGGACGCCGTGGTGAAGCTCCCGGTGACGGTGGTCGTCCCGGCGCCGGTCGGGGACGAGACGGCGCTCACCGTCATCCAGGACACCGTGCCGCTCGCCGCACCGGGCCAACCGAGCGTCCTCACCGTCAAGTTCACCTCCGCCACCGGCCAGCCGGTGAACCCCGGGGTGATCTCCCAGCGCTTCACCGCCCCCGACGGCTTCCTCTTCAGCGGACAGCCCGGCTACGCCTACTACGACACCATCCACGGCGTGCTCGGCGGCGAGCTCGACCACACCATCGTGGACGCCGGCCGCACCCTGCTGATCAGCTCCGACCCGCACCTCAACACCACCAGCAGCGACACCGGCTCGCTGGTCTACACGATCCCGGTGCGCGCCCGCGCGGACGCCCGGCCGGGCCGGTACTGCGACGGCTCGGCGAGCATCGGCCACCACACGCCGGTCCAGCTCTGCGGCCGGGTCGCCGACGGCACGCTGCGGGCCTCGATCGACCCGAAACCCCTGTCCGGGCCCGCCGTCGCGGGCCAGGAAGCCTGGATCTACCCGCCGTTCGTCATCCACAACACCGGGACGCTCACCATCGGCACGATCGAGGTGGTCCTCACCGCGCCCGCGGGACTGGTCTTCACCGAGGACCGGGTGGCCTTCACCCGCTGGGCCGACGAACAGCACGAACGGACCGCCGCCGGCGTGCGGTCGGCCGACCGGCGCACCCTGACCTGCCCCGCCGTGCGGTTGGACCTGCTGCCGGCCCCCGACGCGTGGGTGTCGCTCTACCCCGCCCTGGCGATCGAGGCGACGGCCCCGGCCGGACCGGCGCCGGTCGGCATCCAGCTGGGCGAGCCGGCCTTCGCCACCGCGCGGGACGTCATCGCGATCCAGCCCCACGCCTGACCCGGACCCTGACCCGGGCCCTTACCCGGACCATTTTCCAGGCCCGGACCTTACCCGGGTCCGGACCTTACCCGGGTCCGGACCCACGAGCGGGTGCCGCCCGGCACCCGCTCACCGCACTCAGTCCCGAGGAGCCCCCCGCATGCGCCGGCCCCGTGCCGTCCCCCGCCCGCGACAGCACACCGGCAACCCGGCCGCCCGGGTGGTGGCGCTGATCCCCGCCCATGACGAGGCCGACCGGATCGCCGCCGCGATCGCCGCGCTGCGGGGCCAACTGCGGCCGCCGGAGCGGATCGTGGTGGTGGCCGACAACTGCACCGACGGGACCGCCGAGGCCGCCCGGGCGGCCGGCGCCACCGTGCTGAAGTCCCGGGACAACCGGCACCGCAAGGCCGGCGCCCTCAACCAGGCACTCGATCCGCTGCTGGCCGGGCTGGACCCGGACGACCTGGTCCTGGTCCAGGACGCCGACACCACCCTGTGGCCGGGCTTCCTGGCCAGCGCCGCCGCCGCGATGGACGGCACGGACAGCGCCGTCGGCGCCGTCGGCGGCATCTTCTACGGCGAGCCGGGCGGCGGCCTGCTCGGCGCATTGCAGCGGATCGAGTTCCACCGCTACGCCCGCGAGATCGCCCGCCGAAACCACCGCGCCGACGTGCTGACCGGCACCGCCACCCTGTTCCGGGCGGCCACCCTGCGGGAAGTCCGCCAGGCCCGGCTGGACGGACTGATCGGCGGCGGCAGTTCCTACTACTCGCTCGCCTCGCTCACCGAGGACGACGAGATCACCAAGGCGGTGCGCACCCTGGGCTACCGCACGCTCTCCCCGCCCGGCTGCGGCGTGGTGACCGAGGTGATGACCAACCTGCCCGCGCTCTGGCACCAGCGGCTGCGCTGGCAGCGCGGCGCGCTGGAGAACCTGCGCGACTACGGCTGGACGCCGGTGACCGCGCCCTACCTGCGCCGGCAGGCGTTCATGGGCCTGTCGGTGCTCTTCCTGGCGCTCTACCTGGTCTTCACCGGCTGGATGCTGGCCCGCGGCAGGCCCCGGTTCTCCCGGTTCTGGCTGGCCGTCGGCCTGCTCTTCGTACTGGAGAAGGTGGTCACCGCGCGCCGCGCCGGCTGGCGGTGCCAACTACTGGCCGCCACCCTCGGCATCGAGCTGGCCTACGACGCGTTCCAGCACGCCGTCTACCTGCGCGCGCTCTGGGACACCCTGCGCCGCGGCGAGCAGCAGTGGCGCGCCACCTGACGCCGGAAGGGAACGGATCGCGTGTACGGAGGACTACCGCCGGCCGGGGCGCTGGGTGCGGGCGGGGCGTCGGTGCTCTCGTTGAAAGGCCTGACGCACCCCGGCTCCGGCTTCCAGGCACTGGCCACCGTGGTCGCGGCGAGCACGCTCGTGATGGCCGCAGCCTCGCTCGGCAGACTGCTGCCGCCCCCGCGGCAGCTGGCACGGGCACTGCGGCCCTCACGCTTGCGGCAGCCGGACGAACGGCTGCTCGGCGCGGGCGTCGAAGCGGACCCGGGCGTGGTGGACGGCGTGCACGTGCTCAAGCGGCCGCTCGGCGATCACGGTGCTCAACCGGCCGGCCGCGCAGTCCTCGTCGGTCAGCGAGCAGTGCCCCCGGGGCGGCACGGCCGGGCAGACGGTCCAGCCGACCGGGCAGCGGCTGCGCTGAGCACGACGGGCGCCGTGGTTCAGGGGGTGGGGAACTGCCTTTGATTGAGTGTTCATGAGTGTCTATCAGGGGTGTCTAGCGTTGTATGGTCTTGGTTGTGAACCTGACGGAATGGGCTCGGCTGCAGGGCGTTGCCCCGCGTACCGCGTACCGCTGGTTCCGTGAGGGGACATTGCCGGTCCCGGCGGAACGGGTCGGTCCGCGCACGATCCTGGTGAACATCGAGGCGAACACCGCTCCGGAAGCGGTTGGTGGTCTCGGACTGTATGCCCGGGTTTCGTCTCATGATCAGAAGGCTGACCTGGAGCGGCAGGCAGCGCGGCTCGCCGCTTGGGCGGCGAAGGCCGGTCACCGCGTGGTGCGCGTCGAGTCGGAGATCGGCTCGGGCATGGACGGTCGCCGGTCGAAGGCCCGTCGTCTGCTGGCTGATCCGGCTGTGACCACGGTCGTCGTGGAGCACAAGGACCGTCTCGGCCGGATGAACGTGGAGCTGATCGAGGCCGCCCTGTCCGCTTGCGGCCGTCGCCTGGTCGTGCTGGACGACGGCGAGGTCGAAGACGATCTGGTGCGGGACACGGTCGAGATACTGACGTCGTTCTGCGCCCGTCTGTATGGGCGCAGGTCGGCGAAGAACCGGGCGAAAGCCGCCCTTGAAGCGGCGGCCGGGCATGGCTGAGGAGAAGCCGCTTCGGGCCGTCGCCCGTCCGTTCGTCGCGCACGGCCCGTCGGGAGTGAGCGTCCGGGACCGGCTGAAGGGCCTCACGTCCGGGGACGAGCTGGTTTTGCGGCTGATCGGTGAGCACATGGGCCGGTTGGCCTCGCTCGATCTGGCCCGGCGTGTACGGGAGGGCGCGGACCACTCCAGCCAGACGTGGGCGGCCCGGAAGCGGGAGCTGACGGCGATGTCGTCGTCCCGCTGGGCGGGATCGGTCACCTCCGGCACTCACGATCAGTGGGGGCTTTCCCGCCGCACCCAGTGGCAGCACCTCCAGCGCCTGGACGCGGGCATCCGCACGGTCCGGCACCGGTTGTCGTTGCCGGTCGGCGAGAAGGGCTCCCGGGGCAAGCCGGGCGGTTACCGCTCCAAGCACGAATGGTTCGTCAAGACCCGCCGCCTGGCGATACTCGAAACCGAGTCCGAGCGGGTCCGGGCGGAGCGTGAGGCCGGGAAGGTCTCCGTGGTGCGCGGTGGCCGCAGGCTGCTCAACACCCGGCACAACCTGGACGCCGCCGGCCTGACCGAACAGCAATGGCGGCAACGCTGGGAAGCCGCCCGCTGGTTCCTGACCGCTGACGGGGAGTCCGGGAAGCGGTACGGCAACGAGACGATCCGGGTCACCCCCGACGGGGAGATCAGCATCAAGCTGCCCGCCCCGCTCGCCCACCACGCGAACGCCGAACACGGCCGGTACGTCCTCGCCTCCCGCGTCTCCTTCCCGCACCGGGGCGACCAGTGGCGCGACCGCGTCGAAACGAACCGGTCCGTGGCCTACCGCATCCACCACGACACCACCACCGGCCGCTGGTACCTCGACGCCTCGTGGACCCGCAAAGACCTGCCCGTCGTCCCCCTGGACGCCCTGCGGGCCGGTGGTGCGATCGGGGTGGACACCAACGCCGACCACCTCGCCGCATGGCGGCTCGACGAGCACGGCAACCCGATGGGCGCGCCCCGCCGTTTCGACTACGACCTGTCCGGATCGGTCTCCCACCGCGACGCCCAGCTCCGCCACGCGCTCACCCGTCTCCTGTCCTGGGCACGGGCGACGGGTGTGCGGGCCATCGCGATCGAGGACCTCGACTTCCAGGATTCCAAGACCCGCGAGAAGCACGGCCGGAAGAAGAAGTTCCGGCAGCTCATCAACGGAATCCCCACCGGGAAACTCCGCGCACGACTCCTGTCCATGTGCGCCGAGGCCGGTATAGGCGTGATCGCCGTCGATCCCGCCTACACCTCGATATGGGGGGCCGAGCACTGGCAGAAACCCCTCACCGGCACCCATCGCAGGACCACCCGACACGCCGCCGCCTCGGTGGCCATCGGACGACGTGCCCTCGGACACCCGATCCGGCGACGGACGACACCGCCCCGCCAGCACCAGAGCGATGCCGGCGGGCATCGGAGCGCCCAGGCCGGACCAGGCGACCGAAGGCACGAGGGAACCCGCCCCCGCGTGGTCGGACCACGGACACGATCCGTCGGAGCTGAACGCGGAAGGAACGCGGCAACCCAGCCCATCCAAGACCGTTCGGGATGGGCGCAGGATCAGCTGTTCGATCTCCATGATCACTTCTGATCACTGTTCAGGAACGGTGCGGTCGTAGTTCGGCAGGGTGAGGCCGTTGTGGGCCGCGCTGGCCTCGGTGTTCGTCGGGTAGGTGGGGGCGCGCAGGGCCGTGTTGCGGGCGTCGAGTTTGGCCTGGGTGCTGGGGATGAGGCCCGTGCCGCCGGTGGTGGCCAGGGCCTGGTTGCGTTCGGCGAAGGGGCGGACGGTGCGTTCGTAGGCGGTGAAGGCGGCCGTGTGGTCGCTGTGGCGGGCGAGTTCGCCGGCGAGGACGTAGGCGCCGACGAGGGCGACGCTGGAGCCCTGGCCGGACAGGAACGAGGTCGCGTGGGCCGCGTCGCCGGCGAGGGCGACGCGCCCCCGGGACCAGGTGGGCATGTGGATCTGGCTGACGACGTCGAAGAACAGGTCGTCGGCACCGCGCATCGCCTCCACCAGGCGCGGGACGTGCCAGGTCCGCTCGGGGAAGGCGGCGGCGACGAGGTCGCGTTGCGCCTGCGGGTTGCGGAAGGCTTCGTAGGGGGCGTCCTCGCGTTTGAGGACGAGGAAGCCGTGGATGCGCTCGCCGGGTTCGTGGGCGTAGAGGACGGCGGCGCGGCCGGGGGTGTTCCAGATGACGGCTTCGTGGGAGAGGCCGAGGTCGTCGGCGACGGTGAAGCCGGCGAAGACGTGGCCGAGGTAGCGGTGGTAGGCGTCCTCGGGGCCGAAGGCGAGCCTGCGGGTGTTGGAGTGCAGGCCGTCCGTGCCGATGACCAGGTCGAAGGTGCGGTGGGCGCCGCTGTCGAAGGTGACGTCGACGTGTCCGCCCCGGTCGTCCAGGGCGGCGATGGAGTCCTCGAAGAGGAACTCGACGCGGTCGCGGATCGGGGCGTGGAGGGCGTCGGCGAGGTCGCCGCGGCGTACTTCGAGGTCCAGGCCGGCGGAGCCGCCGGCGAGGGCTTCGGGGGTGACGGAGCCGATGAGCGCGCCGTCGGCGTCGAGGAAGGAGAGCTTGCGCGTGTTGACGTGGGCCCTGCGCAGTTGCGGGAGCAGGCCCATGCGGTCGACGACCTCGCGGGCGGTGCCGCGGATGTCGATGGCGTACCCGCCGCCGCGGATCTGCGGGGCCCGCTCGACGACGGTGACGTCGAAGCCGTAGTGGTCGAGCCAGTAGGCGAGGGCCGGGCCGGCGATGCTCGCACCGGAGATGAGGATGCTGTGGTTCGCGGAGCGGTTCATGGAGTGGTTCACGGAGTGGTTCATGAGGTGCTCTCCTCTCGTTTGGGCGTCCTTCTGGCGCCCCCGAAGATGCGTACCTTAGGTATCTTTGTGGACGACGTGCCGCACCCCATTGGAGAGCGGGTGCAGCCCCAGAATATAGATACCTAAAGTAGGTATGCAAGTGGAGGAGGTGGTCCGATGACCGAGGACCCGCCGCAGAACCCCGGTACGGACGAACAGGCGGCCACCGTCTGGGCGGCCCTGCCCCGGCTCGCGCAGCTGAGCAACGCCATGACCCGCGGCCGCCTGGCCGAGCGGGCCGCCGAGGCGGCCGGACTCGCCCTGGACCGCCCCGCACTCGGCGTGCTCCTGAGCGTGGACGCGGCCGACCGGCCGCTGCGGATCGGGGAGATCGCCGAACGGATGCAGGTCGTCGGCCCGCACGTCACCCGGCAGGTCCAGGCGCTGGAGCGGCGCGGCCTCGTCCGCCGCGTCGGCGACCCGCTGGACCGGCGCGCCAGCCTCATCGAACCGACCGAGGAAGGACGGCGGGCGGCGAACGCCTACAAGGCCTCCATGATCGGCTGGTTCACCGACGCCATAGCGCACTGGCCGGACCATGACCGCGACGAACTGGGCCGCCTCCTCGCGAAGCTGGCCGACGACGTCATCGCCCGCCTCGCACACCTGGACGACACGCCACCACCCGCCCCCTGACGACCCGCTGACCCACGGTTGCGGGCCGTTGCCCTCGGCGAGGCCACCGGTCCGGTGGAGCACCCCGGGCAGAGCGAGGGCGAGCCAGCCGGAGGGGCGATGTGAGGAACTACCCGGCCGGACAAATTCGCTGGTCGACGGCGCAGAAGGAGTGATCTGATGGCGCCATGGCCGGAATGGGTATCACGGTGTGTCTGCCTGCGCGAGACGCCCTCCGAGTGGAGGCCGCGGTCGCGGACGCGTTGGCACCCTTCGAGCGCGACTACACGCGCGGCGGTGACCTGGACATCTGGGACTCCTGGCGCATCACCGGCGGCACGGTGCACGGCAGCGGGTACAACGTCCTTCCCGGGCACGAAAGGGACGCCAGACTGCTCCACGAGTTCCCGAACCGGTGGCTGACCGGGCACGTGCCGGTCCCCAACGACTTCGGCTGGTGCGCGGGCGGGCCTCGCGAACTCCTCGACTTCTCCGCGTCGCACGAGGACGCGCGGGAGTTGGCCGACGCGGCGTGGCGGCGATGGCACCGACTCGCGGCAGAACTGCCGCCGCCCCGCCCCCTGGAGATCTACATCGCCCGTCACAGGGCCGAGTCGCGGACCTACTCGTCCCAGCAGGCCCACGCCGACTTCGACGCCCAGCCGCTCGTTCGGGCCTACAACGACTACCTGAGGATGCTGCCCACCGAGCGCTTCCAGCCCTGGTTCCTTTACTTCACGGACCCGATCACCGGCGTCGGAACCGTCCCCCGCGAGGAGTTCGTCGCACGAAGAGCGGCCTCGGCTCCGCGGAGACGCAATGTCCTCACCCTGGAAGGCTGGTGGTACGAGGACGGCGACTCGGGTACGCACGGGGCCTGCCACAGTCCCGCCGACTGCCCGCACGAGCCACCTCTGGCAGCCGGCTACGACCACGTCCACAGCTATCTGGCCGCTCTGCCCGGCGACACACTCCTGGTCAACGTCCGCTGCCACGTCTGAGCGACAGTGGATCGGGCCCGCGAGGCCGCAGTGCTGTCGTGGCTCGTGAACATCCGGGCCGGCTCTGTGCGCTCACAGGATTCCCGAACCGGTGACGCGACCACCCGGCCCAGGAGAGGCCGCCCCCGAGCGGGACGGCCTCTCCATCGGCAGGATCTACATCGGACTTCTAGGCGTGCGCGGTGGCCCGGCGTGCGAGCTCCCGGCCGGGTACGGGCGGCAACCCGATCCGAGCCAGGCCGGGGTGTTCGGCGTCGGGTACGTCGGGTGCGTCGAGGGACTTCGCGTGCTTGGCCGCACCGACGAAACCTGCTCCGTGGATGGCGACTTCGAAGTCCTGGTGCGCCTTGACGTCCGGCGCGAACGGCAGACGGATCCGCCCGTCCGCGACCAGACGGCGCACCTCGGCCCGGCTCAGGCCGAGGCCGAGCTGGAGCAGCCGTTCCACCCGGACCGGCGCGGGCAGTTCGAAGCGCACCCGCACCGAGAGCGGGTTCGGGTCGTCGAGCGCGTACAGCGGCGTGCGGGTCTCCAGTTCCCACGTCCCGGTCCAGTCGAGCCGGTACCGGTTCTTCGCCGCGAGTGACGCGCTCATCACCAACTCCCGTACTGCTGAAGGGCCGTTGATCTCGTACGCGACCAGCCGGGCCGGCTCCAGCGTCGAGACGTGGACGCGCTCGTGGACGGGCACCTTCGAGGTCCGGTCGCACGTCGCACAGCTCAGCAGCAGCCAGACGTCGAGCAGCTTGCCGTTCGCGTTGGCGCGGATCTTCCCCGAGGCGCGGTGCCGCATGCCGGGGCAGTCCGGGCAGGACCGGACGACGGTGGGCAGGGCGGACTGACGCACGGCCCACAGGGCCTTGCGGTCGGTATTCATGTGTGGTGGATGCTTTCAGGACTCAGCAGGAGGGCATGCCGAACTCACTCGGCGGCTCCCGCTTTCTGACGGATGCTCACGAGGGGCGCGACCCATCACCCCGGGGCCGGTTCCTCAGGCTCCGAGGTCGATCGCGCGACAGGTACGTACTACGTGGCAGTCATCAAAAGTCCATGCGGGCGATCATGATCGAGACGGCGGCCCGCGGCAACCGATTTCCCCGTGCCTCCACCGGAGGCCGCGCGCCGCTCACGCCATGGAACTCCGGCTCACGCCCTATGGACGACCGGCCGGACGGCTCCTAGCCGAACGTGGAGAAGGCCAGGGCCGCGGTGCCCAGGACCACCGCCCCCGCCGCGACGCGATAGCGGACGCGCAGGAGCGGAGCCACCAGCAGGGCGCTCGCCGCGTAGCCGCCGGCCATACCCACGATCACGGCCGCGGCCCCGGTGAGCGGGAAGACGCCCCGATGCCCGGCCAGCGGCCACGCCAGGAAGGAGGCCGCGCGGAAGAACGGCACACCGAGCAGAGCCACGCCCCACGCCGGGCGCACACCCAACAGGCGCAGGAGCAACCAGCCCACCGGGAAAGCGAGTACGGGCAGCACGTAGGTGCTCAGCAGGGCACCACCCAGGCAGGCAAAACTGTCGACACCGTGCGCCCGCTGGGCCGCCTCGCACCGCGCGGTGCCCAGCAGCGTCCAGGCCAACAGGCCGCCGCACCCCGCCCCCACCACCGCGGCACGCGCCGCCCGGGAGGCCGCGTAGCGGGCACCTTCCAGCTGTACGCCTGTCGTTCCCCCAGGAGTCATCGGGCCAGCGTTCCAGAGCACCGGCGCGCTGTCCTGAGTACCCGTACTCACAAACGGCCAAGATCACCTGTCGGAGGACATCCGGAAAGAGCCGTGTGTCCCGTCCTCCCGTCCCGGGTCGGTCCGTACCGCCGTCACCTCGGCCAACAGGGGTGGCATGTCCTGAATCCGCCCCAGCAAAAGGGGCACATCGGGCGCGCTGGGACGGCATTGGGACGGGGGTGCCTCAGGTGCCCCGGCCCGGGGTGTCGGACAGCGTGGCTACGATGCCGGGCATGGGCTACACCACGACGTTCACCGGTCGGATCGCCGTCGAGCCGCCGCTCAACGAGCAGGAGATCTCCTATCTGCGGAAGTTCGCCGGCACCCGGCGCATGGACCGCGACAACGGTCCCTACTACGTCGACGGCACCGGCTTCGCGGGACAGGGCCACGACGCGGACATCCGCGACTACGGCAGGCCCCCGGCGGGCCAGCCGGGCCTGCGGTGCGAGTGGGAGCCCACCGAGGACGGGGCCTCGATCGCGTGGACCGGGCACGAGAAGTTCTACGACTCGCCCGAGTGGATGGCCTACCTGGTCGACCACTTCCTGAAGCCCGGCGCCCACGCCCAGGGCAAGCCCGGGTTCGAGGACTTCACCTTCGACCACGTGCTCGACGGCGTGCTCGACGCGCAGGGCGAGGAGGACTGGGACACCTGGCAGTTGACGGTGCGTCACAACGAGGTGTCCGCGACCGGGCCCGTGGAGCCCGAGATCGTGTGGCTCTGCGGGGCCTGCCTCAAGAAGATCGCCGACGAGGACACCGTCTGCTGCCCGGGAGCGGAGCCGGTGTAGGCCGCCGGCGCCAGGCCCACCAAGCGCGACCGGGCCGTGTTGGAGGAGACGGACCCGTGGTGGTGCCCCTGATGGCCGATCACCTGGCAGCACACCAACGCCACCGCGCGACTGCGGCGGCGGGCCCGGCCACCCCCGCCCGGTTCGTGGAGCGGGGGCGGCATCGGCGGGGCACCCCGCCCGTGCGAGGGGCCGGGCGCAGGTCGGCGGTGTCCTTCCGGTCCCCGTCCCACGGGCCCGACTCCGTGCGAGAGCTCGGCTGACCGCCCGTCATGTGTGCTGCCGCGCCTTCACTGCCGCGCCGCGCCCGCCGCCACCGGTCGGGTCCGCAGCAGTGCCCGGGTGGGCAGTCCCATCGCGCCGAGGCAGAGCAGTACGGCTGCGCCGGCCAGTGGCAGGACGAGGGTCGCGGGGACGTACGGGGCGGTGCCCGCGATCCCCCGCGCGACCGGGACCAGCGTGATCCAGGCGATCGCCGCGCCGAGCGCCAGCCCGGCGGCCGCGACCAGCAGCGCCTCCCAGCGGATCATGCCGCGCACCTGGCGCCGGGTGGTTCCGGCCAGCCGCAGCAGCGCGACCTCGCGGCGCCGGTCCAGTACCGTCATCGCCAGGGTGTTGACGGCGGCGACGGCGGCGAACCCGCCGAGGACGGCGGCCATCACGGTGTTGGCCCAGCCGTTGAGTTCCATGTCCTTGTCGGAGCGGGCGACGAACCCGGCCCGGTCGGCCACCTCGACGCCGCCCAGGTGGCCGAGTGCGGCGGCCACCGCCGTGCGGTCGGCGCCCGGCGCGTCGGCGACCAGCACCTGGCTGTCGTATCCGGCGGTGACGTGGGCGGCGACGGCCGCCCGGGGCAGCAGGGCCCGGCCGAAGCCGAGTCCACGGTCGTACACGGCGACCAGGACGGGCCGCACGGCGGTGCCGTCGCCGAGCCAGAGCGGGACGCGGTCGCCGACCTTGACGTCCAGGACGTCGGCCAGGGCGGCGTCCAGAGCGACGGTGTCGGGGGCGCGGCCGAGGTCGGCGAGCGAGCCGCTGCGCACGCCCAGGTCGAGCACCTTGGGCAGCCGGGCCGGGTCGCCGTCCACGCCGAGGGCCGGGGCGGAGCCGAGCTGCCCGTTCTGCCGGTGGACGACGGCGGTGCGCAGCACGCCGACCGCGGTGTCCACGCCGGGCACCTTGGCCGTCCGCTCGGTGGTGCCGTTGGGCAGGCCGGGGCCGGTGGTCGTGAGGACGTGGTCGGCGGTGGTGCCGGTGCGGACGTTCTCGCCGGTGGTGTGGCTCAGGGTGCTCTGGATCACCAGCAGGGTCCCGCAGAAGGCGGTGACCAGCACGATCGGAGTGAACGCGGAGGCCATCCGGCGGGCGTTGGCACGGGAGTTGTCCGCGGCCAGCGAGCCGGTGGCACCACAGACCCGCAGCGGGGCGCCGAGCACGGCGGCGGCGATCCGGGCCAGGTGGGGGCCGAGCAGGGCGACGGCCAGCATGAAGGACATCACCACGCCCTGCGCGGTCTGGGCGGCCGCGGCGCCGTCCAGCGCGGACGCGAAGGCGGCGGCCACCACCCCGACCGCGGCGAACAGCAGCCCGATGGCGGTGCGGACCTTCCCCGGGCGGGGCGGCTCGACGGCGGCCTCGCCGAGCGCCTGTCCGGGGCGCAGCCTGGACGGGCGGCGTGCGGCCAGAAAGCCGGCGGTGAGCGCGGCGAGGGTGCACGTCGCGACGGCGACCAGCATCGGCAGCGGGCCGACGTCGAGGCGGATCCCGGCGGGGACGGCGCCGCGTTCGACCAGCTGGTCGAACCACCAGTGCGCGAGGGCGACTCCGGGCAGGATGCCGAGCGCCCCGGCGACGGGCGCGACCAGCATCGCCTCGGTGGCGATGGTGCGGCGGATCTGACGCGGGGTGGCGCCGATGGCGCGCAGCAGGGCGAACTCGCGGGCGCGCTGGCCGGTGGCGAGGGCGACGGTGCTCATCACCACGAAGATCGCGGTCATGGTGGTGTAGCCGCCGAAGATGCCGCCGAGCACGCTGAGCATGGAGCGGGCCTCGCGCAGGGCGGGCTGTTCCACGGTGGCGCGTTCGTCGCCGGTGAGGACTTCGGCGTCGGCGCCGACCGCCTGGCGGACCTGCGAGGCCAGGGCGGCTGCGGTGACGCCCTCGCGGGGCTGGACGGCGACGGCGTCGATCCGGCCGGGGTGGCCGGAGAGGCGGTCGGCGGTGGCGTCGGCGAACCAGGCGGTGGGGCCGGCGGCCTGGGCGGCGGCGAGGCCGGAGACGCGGTAGCCCGCGGTGCCGCCGGGGGCGGTCAGAGTGAGGCTCGCGCCGGGCGCAAGGTGGGCGGCGCGCGCCGTGTCGGCGTCCAGCACGACCTCGTTCACGCCGGGGGCACGGCCCTCGACCAGGACGTCCTGCGACCCGGCGATGCCGAGCGCGGCGTAGGGCCGGCCGGTCAGGGCGGGGGTGGCGGCCGTGGCGGGGGTGGCGGCCGTGGCGGGCGAACCGGCCGTCGCCGACGTACCGGCGGTCGCGGGCAGGGGGAAGGCGGTGTCCGGACGGGCGGCCGCGACCCCGGGCAGGGCGGCGATCCGGCTCACCAGCGCGGCGTCCACCCTGGCCCGCTCCGGGGTGGCCTGCTCGACCGTCTCGGTGTCGTCCTTGCCGAACGTGGTCTTGATGGCCACCCGCTGCTCCGCCGCGACCACCACGGGCGCGGCGGCGTAGCGGACCGGCCGCAGGCTCGCGGTCAGCCCGGTCTGCAGCAGCGTGCCGCAGGCCACCACCACCGCGGCGCCCACCAGCAGGGCGACCATGGTGCCCACGAAGGAGGCGGGGCGGAAGCGCACGGAGGCGCGGGCGAGTCCGTTCGTCACGCCGCCGCTCCCACCGGACGGGCGGTGAGCGCGACCATCCGGTCCGCCACGGCCTGCGTGGTCGGGTACGGCAGGTCGTCCACGATCGCACCGCCGGCCAGGAACAGCACCCGGTCGGCGAAGGAGGCCGCCACCGGGTCGTGGGTCACCATCACCACGGTCGCCCCCAGGTCGTCCACCGCCCGGCGCAGCAGGGCGAGCACCTCGTGCGCGGTACGGGTGTCCAGCGCGCCGGTCGGCTCGTCGGCGAACACCACGTCCGGGCGGGTGATCAGTGCCCGGGCGATCGCCACCCGCTGCTGCTGTCCGCCGGACAGCTGTCCGGGCCGCCGCCGGGCGTGCTCACCGAGACCCACCTGCTGCAGCAACTCCCGGGCCCGGGCGCGGTCCTGGCGCTCGCCCGCCAGGCGCTGCGGGAGCAGGACGTTCTGTTCGACGCTCAGCGAGGGCAGCAGGTTGAAGGACTGGAAGACGAAGCCGATCCGACTGCGGCGCAGCATGGTGAGCCGGTTCTCGCTCAGCCCGGTGAGCTCCTCGCCGCCGAGCCGGACCTGGCCCGCGTCCGGGCGGTCCAGGCCCGCCGCGCACTGCAGGAAGGTGGACTTGCCGGATCCGGAGGGCCCCATCACGGCGGTGAAGCTGCCGTGCGCGAGCGCCAGGTCGATCCCGCGCAGCGCGTGCACGGCCTCGCCGCCTCGACCGTAACTGCGCCGCACCCCGAGCAGTTCGATCGCGGGGCCGGCCTGCGCGACGGTCTGCGGAACGGCGTGTGGTGCGGCGTACGGATCGGGGGTCGGGCGGTCGTGCCGGCGTGCCATGAAGGGGCCTTCCTTCGGAAATCGTCAGTAGTCGTCGACGGGTTCCACGCTAGGAAAGCGGGCCGCGGCGGACCATGGTGGCCGCTGGCGGACCGGGGGTGGGGTTAGCCCCACCCCCGGTCCGGCGGGATCGCGCCGTCGGCGGCGCGCGGTTCAGGGATCATCCGGAGTGGTGCATTCCGGCGAGCATGACGTCCTGGGTCCTGCGGCGCTGTTCGAGACCGGTGGCGGAGTCGGCCATGCGCATGAAGGCGGCGATGTCCTCGACGCTGACGTCCGGTCGCAGCCGGCCTGCGGCACGGGCCCGGTCGGCGGCGGGGGCGATGAGGTCGGCGGTGGCGCGGTGGCCGTGCCGGGCGGCGTGCGGGCTGGTGCGGCAGAGGATGTCGAACAGGCGCAGCTCGGTGTCCTCCAGGACGCAGCCGTGGGTGAAGACGGTGCGGAACGCTTCCCACGGGTCGGGGATTTCGGCGGCCCGGGCGGCGATCCGGCGTGCGCCGTCGGTGAGTTCTTCGAGGAGCTGGTCGACCAGGGCGTCCTTGGTGGGGAAGTGCCGGTAGAAGGTGCTGGGGCTCACGCCCGCGCGGCGGGCGATGGCGTCGATGGCGAGGTCGGGCCCCTCCTCGGCGAACGCGGCGCGGGCGGCGTCGAGCAGGAGGCGGCGGTTGCGGAGCTGGTCCTTGCGCAGCGGCCGCGGCGGGGTGGTCATGGTCTGCCCTCCAGAAACGAAACGGTAGCGATACTACCGTTTCACCTGCTAGCTTGAAACGAAAGTGTCACTACCGTTTCGAGGAGTGGTTCTCCCGTGCGCGCACTCATCCCCACCGGTCGAGCCGGCCACCTCGTGGAGATCGGCGAGGTCGATCCCCCCGAGACCGCCCCGGACGAGGCCCTGGTCCGGATCACCTGCTTCTCCCTCAACCGTCCCGACTTCCTGCACCTGAGCAGTCCCGGGACCGGCTACCGTCCCGGCATCGACGCCGTGGGCGTGGTCGAGCGGGCCGCCGACGACGGCGGCGGCCCCGGAGCGGGCAGCCGCGTCGTCCTGCACCTGCCTGCCGGAGGTGCGGCCGCCGAGTACGCCGCGGTCCGCGCCCAGCGCCTGGTCCCCGTCCCGGACGGCGTGTCCTGCGACCTGGCCGCCGCACTGCCGCTGGCCGGGCTGGTGGCCCGCAGGCTCCTCGCCGAGGCCGGACCACTGGCAGGGCGCACCATCCTCGCCACCGGCATGAGCGGCGGCGTCGGCCAGTTCGTCGTCCAGCTCGCCGCCGCCGAAGGCGCCCGGGTCACCGCCGTTGCCGCCAGGAGCGAGCCGTGGCACCACCTGCCCGCACTGGGCGCCACCGTCACCCACGACATCGAGGACCTGGACGAGGGGAGCTTCGACATCGTGCTGGACTCCGTCGCAGGCCCCCTCGGCTCCGCCGCCGCCCGAAAACTGGCCCCCGGCGGCCTGTTCCTGTGGTTCGGACAGGCCGCCGCCCAACCCCTCACCCTCGACTTCTTCGCTCTGCTGGACGGCGGCCGGGGTCTGACCCTGCACCACTTCGTCTACCTGGCCACCGACGACCGGCAGGATGCCGACGACCTCGCCGACCTGCTGGAACTCGCCGCACAGGGTCGGCTGCGCGCGGAGATCGGACACCGGGCGCACTGGAGTCACAGCGCCGCCCTCCTGGAGGAGATGGCCCGCGGCCGGCTGCGCGGCAAGGCCGTCCTGACCGTCGACTGATCCGCACGCCCGCCCCTCGGGCCCCTCGACACCACTGAGGAGAGACATCATGACCGCGAAGGAAGACATCACCGCCCTGACGCGGGGAGCAGACCTGCTGCTCGACCGGACCGAGAACCCGCTCCACCGACGGATCCTGGAGAACTACCGCCGCCACGCCCTGCTCGAAGTCACCGGCCGCTGGCGCGAGGTGGTCCACGACCCCGCCATGACCGTGGCGCACCCCGTCTACCACTACATCGACCCCGACGGGCGCGGAGTCACCCTGGACGGGCAGCAGCAGGTCGCCGACTTCTACGACCGGATGGCGCGCCGACGCGCCACGGTCGTCACCGTCCACGGCGAGGAACTCGCGGTCGCCGACTGGGGGTTCGCCTCGGAGGCGACCTACCACCTCCACCTGCCGCCCGAGTCGAACCCCGACGGCGATCCCCGACGGACCTGGATCAGGCGCCAGCGGATCGCCATGCACTGGCGCTACGACGCCGACGCCCGCCTCCTCGAAGAACACCACTACGAACACCCCGACCGCGCGGAGTTCATCCAGATCCCCTCCGCCGACTTCATCACCCACGAGGCCGCCGTCGCCGCCCTCGGACCGCTCATCCGCCCCCTGCCCTGACCCGGGCGCTGGCCGAGCCGGCCCCTCCCATGTTTATATTGAACAATGGTTCAACCAAAAAACCCGCATCCCCATGCCCCGCACTCCTGAGGCCTCGGCGGCGGTCCGCGAGGCGACCCGGGCCAGGATCCGGCGCGCCGCCGTCCTGCTGATGGCCGAACAGGGCTACCGGGCCACCACACTGCGCCAGGTGGCCGCCCGCGCCGGCGTCGCCGACGGACTGCCCTCGCGCTACTTCGGCAGCAAGGACGGCCTGCTGATCGACATCGCCGACGGCTGGCGCGAGCGCACCCGCGCGGCACTCGCCGCCCAGCCGGCCGACAGCCCCGCCGCCACCCTGCGGCTGCTGATCCGCTCCGCCCTGCTGGGCCTGGACACCGCACCCGAGGAGGTCGAGGAGAGCCGGGCCGTCTCCGCCCTGCTCGCCGACCCCGAGGCCCGCTCCGTCCTGGTGGCCGCAGGCGCCGACCTCGCCTCCGCCGACCTGCTGCACGCCCTGGACGAGGCACTGACGGCCTGCGGCACCCCCGACCCCGAGGGCGCCCGGCTGCTCCTGCTGGCCGGCATCCGCGGCGGCCTCACCCTGGCCGCCGAGGACCCGGCCTTCCCGCTGCGCGACCTGGAGGCCGCCCTGCTCGACCACGTCCTGCCGACCTGACCGGACCATCGCCGTCCCTCACCCCACCCAACGACGAAAGGCCCCACCGTGACCGCCACAGCCGCCGCAGCCACCACAGCCGAAGTCCCCGCCATCCGGCCCTACCGCGTCGCGATCCCCCAGCACGCACTCGACGACCTGCGCGAGCGCCTCGCCCGCACCCGCTGGCCCGACTCGCCGCCCGGCACCGACTGGGACTACGGCGTCCCGCTCCACTACCTCCAGGACCTGGCCGAGCACTGGCGCACCGGCTACGACTGGCGCGAACACGAGGCCAGGCTCAACACCTTCCCGCAGTTCACCACGACCATCGACGGCACCAACGTGCACTTCCTGCACGTGCGTTCACCGGAACCCGAAGCCACCCCGCTGATCATCACGCACGGCTGGCCCGGCTCCGTGGCGGAGTTCCTGGACATCCTGGGCCCGCTGACCGACCCCCGCGCCCACGGCGGCGACCCGCGCGACGCCTTCCACGTGGTCGCCCCCTCCATCCCCGGCTACGGCTTCTCCGGCCCGACCAGCCAACTCGACTGGGACTACCGCAGGGTGGCGCGCGCCTGGGCCGAGCTGATGGCCCGCCTCGGCTACCCGCGCTACGGCGCGCAGGGCGGCGACTGGGGCTCGGGCATCTCCCGCGAACTCGGCCTGGCCGCCCCCGCGCAGGTGATCGGCGTCCACGTCAACACCTCCCCCACCTTCCCCACCGGCGACCCGGCCACCCTCGGCCCCCTCGACCGCGAACGGCTGGACACCTGGACCCGCCACCAGGCCGAGACCTCCGGCTACACCGCCGTCCAGGCGACCCGACCACAGACCCTCGGCTACGCCCTGACCGACTCCCCGGTCGGCCAACTCGCCTGGATCGTCGAGAAGTTCCGCGAGTGGACGGACTGCGGCGACACCCCAGAAACCGCGGTGGGCCGGGACCACATCCTCACCAACGTGATGCTGTACTGGCTCACCGCCACCGCCGGATCCTCGGCCCGGCTGTACAAGGAGTCGGCCCGCAACGGCTGGACCGAGGCCGCGCCCTCCACCGTTCCCACCGGCGTGGCCGTCTTCCCGCACGACATCACCCTGCCGGTCCGCGCCTTCGCCGAACGCATCGACAACATCGTGCACTGGTCGGAGTTCGACCGCGGCGGCCACTTCGCCGCCATGGAGCAGCCGGACCTGCTGGTCGCCGACATCCGCACCTTCTTCCGCGGCCTGCGGGAACGCCCCGCCCCGGGCACCGGGGAATCCGGTCGCCGGAGCTGACCGGCGAGCCGTGCGGAGACGGACGGCCCCGCGCCCGGGCCCGTCCAGGTGACGGCTTCGCGGCCGCTCCTACGAGCTGGTGCGCGAGTGCGGCGAGGATGTGCCGGCCTGAGCCGGGGCCCTGTCCAGACCGTGGCGGTGCGGTCCGAGCGACGTCGACGGCGGCGACGTCACTCGACCCGCACCGCTACGCCAACGCCAAGGTCCGCAAGAACTACGCCGGCACCAGCCCGGTCACCTGTGCCTCCGGGAGGAAGAAGGTCGTGACTGCGCAACACGTCCGCAACGACCGGTTCATCGACGCCCTGATCGCCCACGCCTTCTCCGCACTTCGGGTTTCCGCCGGCGCCAGGGCCTACTACGAGAAGCAGCGGTACCGCGGCATCGAGTCCAACGCCGCCCTGCGCCAACTCGCCAACTCGCCAACCGGCTCGTCGGCATCCTGCACGACTGCCTCAGGACCGGTACACCGTACGACGAGGCGACAGCCTGGTCTCAGCAAGCCCACGCACTCGCCGCTTGACTCTCCGGTTCATGGGATGTCTGTCAGGTTCTAGCGTTCAGATTCTCAGGTCCCTTGTGGCGCCGAGTGGGTGGGATGCGAGACTGCCACGCGGAGGCCGACCACCTCACTCAGGCAGCGCCCTCTCCCCCGGTCGGTCCGCCCGTTCAACACGGGCGCCACCGGGCCTCCGGAGCATCGGCCCGGCAAGGATGAGACGGAGAGCGCACAGGTGGCGACGCATTGCTGAGTCCATGGCAGGTCAGCGACCGTACTTTGGACAAGAGAGGCAACAAGGAAGCCTGCACGGAAGTTCCAGGGGGCAGGGAAAAGGATTTCCGTCAAACGTTTGCCGAGCGCGGCAGACCGCCGCGCTCGGCAAACTGCAGGCCGTCTGCGGCAATTCACCCAGAAGGTTTTCCGCCTACGGCCTTCCGGCTACCCATCCGAACGGATCAGATGTCCCAGTACTGGTCCTGGAAGTAGCCGCAGGTGGTCTGCTTGGCAGGGTTTCCCTCTTCCATCCCCTGGACCAGGAGACACTTTCCGCTGTGGTAGTTCACCCACCACGTGGAGTTGGCGCCGAGCCTGCGGGGGTACCACTTCTGGTCATCCTGTCCCGTACAGGTGTACTGGAAGACGGGGGCGCCGTCGTCGTACCCCTGGGCGGTGAGGCACTGGCCGCTGTAGGCGTTCCTGATCTCGGTGACAGCACCCGAGTCATTGAGGTGCCAGCTCTGATCTGCAAAGTTCCCCGCGGTGGTCTGGGTCGCCCGCGAGCCGTAGGCGCCGCTCGCCAGGACGACCAGGCACTTGTTGCTGTTCTGGTTGCACAGCCCGTAGTGGCCGGGCGGGTTGACCACGTCGCGGACGGAAGCACCTGTGGCCGACGCGCCAGCCACAGGGAGGAATGCCGCACTTGCGGCAAGAGCCGCCATGACGAAACCGAGCCGCTTGACTATCACGAGTCCCCTCCACATTGGTACACGGAATGCCTTGAGTAGCATTTCCTGGGAAAGACCGTATCAAAGACTCCGCATACGCGGAACTGATTTCAAGCCATCGTCGATTGTGCGCTTCATGCACTATTGTCAGGCATTTCATCGGCGCTTTTCGGTCATACTTCTACAACCTCGCATCCGGAGCATCGTGGCACTCTGGCGAATTCGATGAAAAGCAGCACCCGGACTTGGCGTGATGTGCCGAATACTCTCCTCGATCGCCCAACGGGCGCCCGCGACGGCGGCCGGTGCGGACGGCCGCGCCTCCGTCGGCGTGCTCGGCGCCGACGGCACGGTACGGCGCCTCGTCGTCCGCGCCGCCGCCGCCACCGGCAGCGGCTTCGTCGAAGTCGCCCCGGAGGCGGGCACCGCGCTCCCGCCCGGTGACCGGGTCGTGGTGGGCAACCGCCCCACCGGCGCGGGCGGCCGTCCATGAGTCCGGGCGCACCCGTCATGGAGATGCGGGGAGTCGGCCTCACCTATCCGGGCCCCCGCCCGTCGAGGCCCTGCGGCCCTTCGACCTGACCGTGCACCACGGCGACTACCTCGCGGTCGTCGGACCGTCCGCGAACTCCAGCACCCGCAGGGCGTCCTCGCACGTCATTGCCGGCAGGCTGCGCACCGACCGCCAGGCCGTCCCCTTGCGCACGCACTCCCGGGCGGGTGTGTCACAGCCCTGGCCAGGAAGGGCCCGGCGGGCCGCGCAGCGCGGCGCCCTGACCGGCCTGGCACGGTCAGAACCACGACGACCCCGATCCGGGCCCGCGGCCGGGGCAGGCCTCCATCGCCTGTTTTACGCGCCTCGGATGGCGCGTAGGAGCCGTACGCGGAAGCCGAGTGCTGCGACCTGGCGAACTATCTCACCGGCCCTCCTTCTCCTGTTAGCGCTGCCCCCACCCTCCCCGGCCCGCCCCGCCACCAGGTCCTCGCCATCCACCCACACCCGCACCTGTGCACCCCACCGTCGCCCGGGCGGCACCACCCTGATCTCCAGCCGATTGAACATCTGATCACCCTGCAGATACCGGCCGCTCCCCCCAGGGGACGCCGGTCCCGACGACCAGGTCGGGACCGGCTCCCTGAGGCTCAGGAGCCCGCGACGATGAGGTCAGCGGGAGTGCCGATCTGCGACCAGGCGGTGCCGTTGCCGCTCCACTCGAACACGGCGTCCTGGTTCGGCGTCAGGCCGAACCAGGTACCGCCCGTCGAGCAGAAGGTGTAGCCGGGACCACCGATCTGACTCCAGTTGTTCGGCGATCCGTTGTACTGGAACACGTTCCCGCCAGTGGGGTTGACCGCGAGCAGCCCGTGTCCGCCGCCGTACAGGTAGGTGGCGGGCCCTCCGATCTGGGTCCAGCTGGTGCCGGAACCGTTCCACTGGAACACGGCTTGCTGGTTGGATGAGAGGCCGTACAGGGCATTGTTGGAGACGGCGAAGGTGAAGCCGGGCCCGCCGACCTGGCTCCAGTTGTTCGGCGATCCGTTGTACCGGTGGATGTTTCCCGTGGTCGGGTTGGTCGCGAACAGTCCGAAGCCACCGGAGTACAGGGTGGAAGCCGGTCCGCCGATCTGGGTCCAGCCGCTGCCCGAACCGTTCCACTGGAACACGCCCTGACGGTTGGGCGTCAGGCCGTAGAGGGTGTCGTTCGACAGCGCGAACGTGTACCCCGGGCTGCCGACCTGGCTCCAGCTGTTCGGGGTCCCGTTGTACCGGTAGATGTTCCCCGACGTCGGGTTGGTCGCGAAGAGGCTCGCCCCACCCGCGAAGATGTCCGCGGCCGGCCCGCCGATCTGGGTCCAGCCCATTCCAGAACCGTTCCACTGGAACACCCCGGTTCCACTGGGCGAGAGGGCGTAGACGTGGGAGAGCGAGGAAACGCCCCACTGACCGAAGTCATCGGTCACGGACTGGTCCTTGTCCACGGACGTGCCGCCGACCTGGATGTTGTTCTGGACCTGGCGCAGTTGGGCACGAGAGTCCCAGCTGCCGCCGGACCAGGCGTAGGTCTGCCAACCCCAGCTGATCTTAGAGGTGTTGAACAACTGCTGGATCACGTAGTAGCCGCCGTAGGCGCCGGTACGGTCCCGGCCGATCACCGAGGCGATGCCGTCGAAGTACGCCTCGACCGCCGCCAGGTCGCCGGACTGCACATCCCAGTCGACGCTGAAGTAGATCGGGCGCGCGGTCGGCATCCCGGCCGCTGCTGCCGCGCTCTGTGCCCGCTGGGCGTCGCTGACGCCCTGGGAGTAGCCGTTCAACGGCGCGTACTGAGCCATCTCCCAGTTGCAGACCACGTCGATGCCGGCGCCGATGAACGCCAGTGCGCTGCTGCGGGTGAGGGCACCGGGTCCGGCGAGGTACTGACAGACGAAGCTGTAGCCGTTGGCGCTGATCGTCGAAGGGCTCGGGTTCGGGTAGGTGTTGAAGTCCAGACCCAACCGGCCGCCGGCTGCCGACGCGGCCGGTGAATCACCCAGGTCGAGCCCCAGCTTGAGCCCGGTACCGACGGCCACGGTGGCCATGGCCGCGAGCACGCGTCGGCGCGAGAGATCCGAACGAATGGGTTGCTTCTCAGTCAAGTCCTTGCTCCTGCTCGGCGAGACACGGAAAGCGCTGGAATCGTGACGACATGTCAGAGCGGCAGGCCAGGGAGATTCCCTGACGCTGGCGCGAAGATGACTAGGGCGCACGGCTTCCCGAGCGTGAGCGGCAGCAGTGGCGCCCCCTCGCCACGCAGTCGAGATACTAGTGGCGGCCCGCCCTGGGACAGGGAGCTGTTTTCCGGCCAGGCCCCACCACTCGGACGATCCCGGACACCGCTCCTGACCAGCCTAGACGGCAGCCGGACGTTCCTGGACACAGCACATCCACTGCTGACTCGCCGGACACCCCTGCTCCACCGGGCCGAGCCCGGACCGGCACGTGGTGGCTGATTCACGCCCCCTCTCGCTGGCCCCGACGGCGCGTCAGTTCGGGATGCGGGCTGCGATGCCGTCGAGGAGGAAGTCGAGGCCGGACTGGAAGGTCCGGTCGGCGTCGAGGTGGGGGCCGTCGTGGACGACTGAGAAAGTGTTGGGTAAGTGATCAACTCCGTGGCGTGATGCATGCCGGTGATCTTCGCGGTCTGGGGACCCGCGAAGATCACCGGCATGT